>JBPPMM010000092.1:0-2246 GCA_051306075.1 Chitinophagaceae bacterium | reverse complement strand
GCAGCGGCAGCAATCAATAAATACCTGGCCGTAGCTCCGGCGTTTCTTAATTTTTTCCATGAATGAGGAACGGCTCCACTACCGCCAGTGAGTTGCCGGTCAAATTTAGCAGTGTCAAGTGGTGCCTGTATTACTTTCACCCGGGTCCAATCCGCATCCAATTCTTCTGCTACAACCATTGGAAAAGAGGTCATGATGTTTTGACCCAGCTCAGGATTAGGTGAAAAAATAGTAATTGTGCCATCTGTCCCGATCGACAAATAACTATTAAAACCTAATTCACCCGCAAAGTTTGCTTTATTCATGATGACTGGAGCTTCTGCTTCTGCGCTGAGCCAGCTAAAGCCCAGCAACAGGCCACCGCCCGTCATAGAAGTTATTTTTAAAAAATCCCTTCGGTTGGTTTTATTTAGAGTTGTCATATACTAGATTTTTGTACTGGCTAATTTTACAGCATCACGAATACGATGATAAGCTCCGCAACGGCAAAGGTTACCGTTCATAGCATCATCAATTTCCTGGGAACTTGGTTTTGGCTTTCGTTTTAGTAAGGCGGCGGCAGTCATGATCTGTCCTGCCTGGCAATAACCACATTGCGGAACATCCACTTCATCCCACGCTTGTTGCAAGGGATGATCACCGTCTTCTGATAAGCCTTCGATGGTTGTTACTTTGGAAGTTTTAATGCCTGAAACAGGCATCACGCAGGATCGGACAGCATTGCCGTCGAGTAAAACGGTGCAGGCTCCGCATTGCGCAATGCCGCAACCATACTTGGTACCCACCAAACCCAGGTGCTCTCTCAGCACCCATAAAAGGGGTGTATCGGCTGCAACATCAGCTGTGTATTCTTTTCCGTTAACCTGCAGGTTGAATATTGCCATGAGAATTTGTTTTTTTAGTGTTTGAAGGTAAGAAAAATGACTTGTACCGGAAAAATGAATTTGGGAACAGGAATTGAGTGAATCAGAAATAGTTTTTAGGCATTTCTTAAAAAATATTGCAGTTGTCCGGGTGTGCCGGAATTAAATTTTACAATGGTATCAGCTGAAATAAATTTATAGAAAGATGATATCAATTTAACCAGGTTCCTTCAAACTGGCCAAATTCTTTTTTTATCTGGCTAAAGGTTTTCCGGTAACTGGCGTATTGGTTTTTTAACACACCATGATTTTCAAGTGAAGATATTTTGTCTTTAAGTGGTTTATTGTCCCGTGTGGCTGCAGCCAGTTTCATTTTATTCAGGTGCATATCATGTCTTAAATCATCAATCTCTTTGCGGAGATCAATGAAAAGCCGCTTATATTCAATGATGCCATTTATTACATCCGGAACATTAATTTTTCTTGATTGCAGTTCCGCCAGGTAATCATCAAAAATCCTCAGTACAGTAATATCGAAATTTAATTCGGCAATCCACAAGCGGTAGCGCAGGTGGAGATTCAGGATAGAAGGAGAGCCAGGCATATGACAACGTTTGAATCAAAGCTACTAAAATCAATTATCCAATCAGCAATAGCTGGATGTAAAGATTATCCGGCAACTGTAATAATAGGCTGCCGGATAATTTGTTTTATAAAAGTTCATTTTGCCTTTTCTGAATTACTTACAAAAGCCAGTTGCCTGCTGTCCGGTGACCAGGAAGGAACATTGATAGTGCCTTGTCCTCCATATAAGTGGGCAATTACCCTTGGTGCACCCGGCGATGTTAGTTTCATAATGCGAAGCATTACTTCCTTGTTGGCAGGATGGGAGTCGGGATCAATAACTGGTGGAAAGGAAATAAAAACCATCGATTGACCATCGGGAGCAATATGAGGAAACCAATTATGATATTCATCAAATGTTATTTGCTCGTTTCCGGATCCATCCGTTTTCATCCGCCATATCTGCATGGTACCCGTCTTATTTGCATTATAATAAATATACTTTCCATCAGGAGAATATTCCGGGCCGTCAACATGACTTGTTTTATTAAATGTAAGCGGGGTTTCTTTACCGTCGTTTATAGAAACCTTGTACAGGTTGTACACAGGTTCGCCATTCCGTTTTGCCACGATGGCTACTTCTTTATTATTGGGGTTCCATCCATGGAGGTAAGATGGGGTATTCTCAGTAAGGAGTCGTGGTTCACCTCCTGCTAATGGCATGATATAAACTGCAGAGCCTCCATCGGAAGGTCCATCCTTGCGGCTGCTGATCGCCAGCATTTTTCCGTTAAAGGAAATGGCATGATCATTATTATT
>JBPPMM010000056.1:0-2013 GCA_051306075.1 Chitinophagaceae bacterium | reverse complement strand
ACGCTTCGAGACGCCTACCAACCACCTGGATGAAGCTTCATTTCCTTTGGGAATAACTCCCATGTCTTCCAGGAATTGCACATAAAACTTGTTGTTATGAGATTGATACATTTTGGTGCCGAAAAATCCTTGTACTAATGCATCATTATATCCTGTTTTTACTGACCCATATACCTTATCAGTTCTATAAAACTTGGCATCCTCCTGTTTTTCTATGTATTGTAATGCCTGAATTGTTTCATCAAAATGTCTAAGCGGTTTCTGAAGATCTGCAGCAGGTACAGCAAGACGATTATTATTACTGATATATGCAAAAATGCCAGCTTCAGTGAGGACAAGGACCATCAATATTGGAAGGGCAAATTTTCGAGTCCCGTTAAAATTAAATCCGGCCAATACTATTCCTTCCAGCAGCAGAAAAACACTTACCAGCATTTGAATATCCGGATTTATACCATTCGGCAAAGAGCCGTAAGGAAACCAAAGGGCAATAAAACAAATCAACATGGTGCCTGACAGAGCCAATAAATTAACATTCTTTCCTTTTATAATTTTATCAAAACCAAGAAGTGAAACGAGCAATACACTAAATGGAATAAATAAAGAGAGGGCTCCCTTATAATAATTACCTGCAAATGCATAAAATGCATATCGAAACCAGGGGAATATGATGAGCCAAAGCCAAAAGAATAAAAATAAACCATACAACCACTTTTGCCTCTTATCGGCAAGCAAGAAAAACTGTGGCAATAAAAGCAGCACTAATAATCCAATGTAAAACAATGGACCTTCCAGATAATTTCGGAAACCAACATACTCATCTGATGTCCCCATGACATCAGTGGAAAACCAACGCAGAATAGCGGTCGAATTGTGCTTTCCTGTTGCAGGTTGAAAAACCGGTTGGTCACTCAGCACTTCTACCTTAGAAACATTCCCTGTCGCCCTTGGACTGTTTTGCAATTTCGAAAACTTTGCTCCTACAAAAGGTGCGGTCAACAGTAAAGCGATTACTCCGCATAGAAGCATACGCCCATATACCTTTAATAATTTTGTCCAGTTCATCTCGTAATAGTCGAGCGTCCTGACTGCAGCATACAACATCATAAAAATGACCAGGAAATATCCACGCGTACCTACCAAAAAAATAAACGGGATAGGAAATAGCCACCACTTTTGATCCCGCAAAAGCATTTCAAAACCAAGAAGCGCTACGGTAATCCAAAAAATGTGGGTGCTATGAATATACCAGCTACTCCCAACGATCAGATATCCTCCAAAAGCATACAAGACAGCACCAATCAGCATTACAGCTCTTTCAACCCCAATCTTTATGAGAAATAAAGCGAAGACAATACCTGAACCAATGACCTTACATAATTGAACCCAGCCAATGCTGCGGGCTATCGTTTTGGCATCCATTAGAAAATAGATCCAATCTAACGGATTCAGGAGGCCTCCGGGGTAGATACCATATCCCGGCCCCACAAAAAAGGAGTATCCCGGAAATCCTACTTCCCTGTAATAGTTTGAGAGATGAACGATATTAGGATAAAACATCGTTATCGTATCACTCCCCTTGTCTTCAAAAATAAATAGGAATTGTCCCGATATATATCGCCAGAACACAATGACTCCGATCAATGCGATAAATCCTACGGTCAACCAGAGTGTTTTCTTTTGATCAAATGGCCAATAGAGATTCTCTAACTGAAGCTTTTGTAATGGTTTAACCGCCTTTTTAGATTTTGCTTTTGCCATTGGGTTCTCTATTAATGCACAAAGTAATACACTTCAACACCAGTTTCATCTATCCCGCTACCATGTATTCTTTGCGCTCTTTTAGTGAGGAATTGTATGATGGATGGATCTATATGATAGGCCTTATGTGTGTCAAAAACCACCCAACCTGAAGTATATCTCTCTGACGCTTGTTTAAATTGGTCTAATGAATATTCCTTTCGTCTTCCCATTTTAATCGCATGTTGACCCGCCAGTGTTTCAGGATCCAGA
>JBPPMM010000055.1:0-11193 GCA_051306075.1 Chitinophagaceae bacterium | reverse complement strand
ATATGCCGTTCAGTACCAGGGCTGCCGGAACATTGACCGGGCGATTAGGATCCACAAAGTACTGATCAAACTTTTTGGCACAGCCACTCATTAACATCAGGGAGGAGGCTCAGAGCAAAATGCAAATTATTTTTTTCATGATAATAATTTTTTATTCTTTACAAATCCGGCTCAACTGCCGGAGAAAACGTATTAGTTAAAAAGTAATATTCAGATTAAAGCCAAATCTCTTTGTTGTTGGCGTTTGAAGATCTGAATCTGTTTGTGTACCAGCATACTGATCCACATCCAGGTCTTTATTCTTCTTATCTACCAACCAATAACCAAGGTTTCTGCCTATAAAGGAAACTTCTGCTGATCTGATAAAAGTCTTTGACAATAAATTATGAGGGATAGCATACCCGATGATAACTTCTCTCAATTTGGTAAATGTTTTACTCATCAGGTCGCCTTCATAAGGACTATGATACCTGCTGATATAATCCTGAACAAAAGTTTTTGTGGTATTAGCCGCAAATTGCAGATCTCTGTAATTAGTAACGGCCCCTGTAACCGGATCATACTGTATAACTGCTCCATTAGTGATTTGTACACCCTCGCCCAAATATGTTTTTACTCCTTTGGTATCTTGTAAGCGGGCTTCACCCATGGCTCCCTGTATAGTTTCTATATGCCGTCCTCCCCGGAAAGTTTGCCTGCGGACATAATTGCGCATTACACCGCCGTGGCGTCCGTCAAACTGAAAACTAAGGGAAATCCCTTTAAAGGAGAATCTATTATTAATACCCCAAACCCAATCCGGGCTTGCATAACCCATGAATTGAGCGACAGGATTAATTACAGGTCTTCCACCACCGTCATTAATGATCTGGCCATCCGGCGTTCTTACAAAACCAGAGGAATAAATCTTATCTACACGATCACCATTATGAAAAAAGGTATTGATAGTCGTTTGCCCCGGGGGTAGTTCAGAATATTTCTCCCTGAATGTTGACCAGTTTACTGTAACATCCCAATTGAAACCTTCTTTGTTTCGAACAGGCGAACCATTTAATGTCAATTCAACCCCGGTCGTTTTTGTCTTTACCGCATTGGTGGTAAAACCGGTGTATCCTGTAGTTTGAGAAAGTGGCTTAGAAAAAATAAGCGGTCCGTTAATATAGGTGAAATAAGTTGCGTCGAAGTTGATCCTGTTTTTTACAAATCGTATATCCATTCCGCCTTCGTAACTCACCCTGTTATCGGGTTTTAACTGAGGATCAAAAATAGAATTGGTATAATAAGCGCCGGGAGCATTGTTGTATAAAAGTGGCGTACTATAAACTTGCGCTAACGCATACGAAGGTCCTTCATACGAGGACTGGTAGGCACTACCATATCCCAGGGGAAATGAAGCATTAGGCGTTGGTCCGATATTAGCCTGCGTGCTGGATCCTCCACTTTTAACTGTAGCAGTAGACCCTCTGAACTTAAGAAAAGATATAGCTTCCGGTAATTGAATGTAATCAGAAACAACAGTGCTGATAGCCGCTGACGGGTAATAATAAGTATTGTGTTCACCGGGTAACGTAGACAATTTATCTACCCTGCCTGTAGTTGTAACGGTAAAATAATTTTTATACGTAATGTCTGCGGAATAATATGCACTTACAACAAGCATATTTGAATTAAAACTTGTTGCTTTTATAGGATTGCGGGAATTGGAAAAATTATAAATACCCGGTATATTCAGATAGTCGGTAGTAGTGTAGCTGGAATTATATCTAAAGTTGCGGATATTGCCACCAACAAAGGCACTTATATTCACATCACGCAATACATCCTGATTATACTTAAACATCAGTTCTGTATTATTTTCAAACAGGCTTCTTTTATCTTCCCGGTAATCACCTCTAGCTTCCTCACGACCGTAGGATGTGGCTGAATAAGGAAATTTTTCAGGTCTGAAAAGATCATAAGTGGTAACACTGGTGCGGCCCAAAAGATCAAGATGCTTGTTGAATTTATAGGACAACGAAGCATAGCCGTATATATCATTTTTGTAATGGCCGCGCAACCATTCATAAGTCAGGAAATAGGGATTATTATATCGCTGATATTCGGCATAGATCTGTTGCACACCTTCTTTACCCGGTTGCCAGTAATTACGCATGTCATCAACATCCCAGTCGGCACCAGCCCAAAGAATAATATTATAGATCATACTATTGGGTCCATAAACTACGTCCGGAAAATTAGGAGTGAATTGCCTGTTATAATTCAAATTAGTCTCAAACCTTAATTTGGGCGTAAAGTCATAACCAAGTGTTGTATTAAAATTGACAGAATTTAATTTAGTATTCGGAACAATCCCTTTTTGGTAAGTGTAGGAAGTGGAGAAACGCAAATCATATTTTTCTCCACTAGATGCTACAGCAAGGTTTGTTGTGGTTAACATTCCTGTTTGCAGAAAACGTTTCAGGTTGTCTTTACCCCGGGCAACAAAAGGTGTTGGCTTCCGGTTACTGGTAAATGTTGTATTGCCAGTTGTTTTGACAAATGTGGTTGCATAACTTCCGTTGGGATCTATAGGACTATCATATTGAGGTATCAGTTGACCTTCAAACCGCGGACCCCAAATATCATAATCATTATCATTGAGTCCTCCTCCTCTTCCATCGCCAAATGCATAAACACCGTGGTCACCAGGCCCGTACTCATCCTGCACTTTTGGGATGGCAACAAAGCCTTTTTCAAACATAGTTGATGTATTCCATTCAATGGAGAAACCTCTTTTATCTTTAGAGCCTTTTTTTGTGGTAATTACAATGGCTCCATTTTGACCACGATAACCATACAATGCAGCTGCAGTAGGTCCTTTTAATATAGTATAGGTCTCGATATCATCAGGACTTATATTCCATGTATCAGAATTAATAAACACACCATCTACAACAAACAACGAAATATTTTTACCTCTCAGCAAGATTTGTGGACGGCCCAATAACTCGGGGCTAACACCTACTGTAAGGCCAGCAACTTTGCCAACCAAACCGTTTATGGGATTTGGTTCACGGGCTTTGATCAGATCGGCACCTTTGACTTCCTGAACTGCATACCCCAATCGTTTTATATCTTTCTTAATCCCCAATGCTGTTACCACAACTTCACCGATATCTGCCGCCTTCACATTAAGTTGCAGATTTATCTGGTCCCGGTTGTTAACTGAAATTTCTTTTTCATCAAAACCTACGATGCTGAAAATAAGAGTTGAGTTACCCGGGGCATTTAAGGTAAATCGTCCGGCTGCATCCGTAATAGTTCCCTGGTTTGACCCTTTAACTAATACCGATACGCCGGGTAAAGCCTGATTGCCTTCATCTCTCACAACTCCTTTAATTTCATTTTGAGCAAAGGCTGAATTTAAACTGAAAAACAAAATGGCAGGTAGCAATACTGCCAGCCGGTTCAGTTGTAAAAATTTCATTGCAGTAGTTTTAGTGTTTAGTAAATGTATTTTTGTTTAGTATAAATCTACATAGTTAACAAATACAATGTTCATAAATACTAAACTTTTTTTGCGCAAACGCTTGCGCTTTCATGCATACAAATGGATGGCTAAACGGGAGATAAAAAGATGATACCGGAAATCTGAAATTCCGGTGTTCACGGGTAACATTGAAAATTTTGCGGGGAGAGGTATTACCTATTTATTGTTTGTAATAAATAAATAAGTAACCAATATCAGGGCGTCTCCCGGGCCAATATTTGAAGGCTTATGTCCCAGGCGACCATCAAAGAAAAGAGAGTCTCCTTCTTCAAGGATATAGGTTTTATCATTAATAATGTATTCCACTTTACCTTTAATGATATATTTATATTCGTACGCTTCCGTTTTCACCATTTTACTTCTTTTTGCTCCTTTCTTTAATTCAAGTAAAACAATATCCATCGGACCGCTTTGAAGGTTGCGTGTAATGATTCTTTTATACACAAATCCTTTGGCCGTCTCTTTTTCAAATACCTGGTAATCCTTTGGTTTTTTGATTATAACTTTTGGAGGAGCTTTCTTCGGAGTTGTTATGTCTTTAAAAAAATCATTCATATCCAGGTTTAATGCCTGAATTATTTTCATCAGGACCGGCAATGAGGGAACTGTACGGTTATTTTCAATCTGCGAGATAAGTCCTTTGCTAACGCTGGCCTTATTTGCCAGTTCCTGTACAGTAATGTTTTTTTGCTTACGGATATCCTTTATTTTATAACTAATCTGTATTAGCATATCCTCCTGCATAATTCAAGCAATTATTGTATTTTAAAAAATTTGCGGTCCTGAAAGTAAAATAAATAGCCGGATTAATTAATGATGAAAGTCATTCCAGATAAATAAAAAAAATCCTCCCCTTATTTTTTTAAAAAATCATCATAAACAATTTGCATCAGAGCTTTACCTGCCTCCTCTTTTACCGGAATCATGGTACCTTCCTTCTGAATGGCCAGCTTTCCAGCGTTGTCATAAACCAAACGACCGGTTGAATCTACAAAACCAAATCCATTATTAAACGTAAAAAAGGCCCAGCCCGGCGTTGAAAGATTAAACAAATCCTTACTAAACGGGAAATCGGATACACCTAATCCAACTTGTTTTGAAAGCGATGCGGCAATATCCAACTGTGAAACTACCTTATTAAAATTAATCCCTTTTTTAATCATGGCACCTCCTGTCCAAAGCATGGGTATCCTGAAGTCATCTCCCTTTTTGTTTGTGGCCGGAAGGGGATGACCATGGTCTCCAGTGATAATTATAATCGTATTATCCCACCATGGCATAAGCCTGCATTTATCCACGAACTCCCCAATTACGCCATCAGTATAATGCAGTGAATTCAGGAATTTGATCGTGCTGTTATTCCCTCTAAAAACTTTGGGAACAGGAGTTTCAAAAGGTTCGTGGCTGGATAGTGTAAGCCAGGTAGCAAAAAATGGTTTTGCAGATTGATTCAGGTTGTTGAACACCCGGTTCATAACATCTCCATCATGTGCACCCCATTTTGAATTCATATCTTTTGCAGAAAAATCATTCTTCCCGATAATTGGATCAAAGTTTCCATGCAAGAGATACGATTTAATATTGGCAAATTCAGGTTCGCCACCGTAAAAGAAAGGTGTATAATATCCTCTATTTTTAAATAATTGGGAAAGAACCGTAAGCTTTTCTGATTTACCGGCTGAATAAATGATGGTTGTATTGGGCATAGCCGGGTAACCACTAAGTATTGCCGGAATACCTTTGTTTGTTCTGTCACCACTTGAATATGCATTACTAAAATAAATACCTTCCTTCTGCAATCGTTTAAAATGAGGTAACACCTCCACGTCATTTACAGAAATACGCAATGCTTTTTCCGTAAAACTTTCCCAGATGATAATTATAACGTTAGGAGGTGCAGCTGCGGTAAAATTAATTACCTGTTCACCGCCTGAATTGCTTTTGAACAAGCTATCCCTTATTTGCTGAGCTTTTTGAAAAGAAAAATATTGATATGGATTTTTCCCCGCAGCATTTTTACTCACCAGGCTATGCATAAAATTCCAGGAAGCATTGATGGCAACATGGTTTGCATAATTATTGGTAGAAAAATATACGCTGCTTTGATTTAGGGGTGAAAGTTGGAATCCCCCTCTTATTGGAATAACCAGGCTGGCTAATACCAGGAGTAACAAACTAGCCGATACCAATTTTAGTTTTTCCTGGTGCCGGAAAAATATTTTCTTAAGTACAGAATTAAATCCAAGACAAACCAATGCATAGCAGATCGCAAACAAAACCAGGTATAAAGCAATTGGTAAATGACTGATTGAAGCGTATACTTCTTTCGGAGTATTGAGAAATTTTAATGGGGACGCATCTATCCTGAAGTCCCATTGATTATAAATTTCAAGATCAACAAAAGAAATCACGGAAACGATGAAAAGAACAAAAAAAGAATAAGCCCGGTAAGGAAATGGCTTCCTGAAAAAGGGAAGAAAAATACTGGAGAATACGAATAAACAAATAGGTACAGTAATATATGCAGCCACAGACATATCCATTCTTAACCCATACCAAAAGGAAGCAGCTATTGTTTGAAATGAAAGATGATGCGTTTTATCTGATTGATAGAGCAGGAAAATAATGCGCATCAGGTCAAAAAAAATGACCCAGCTTAAAAAATATAAAAGAAGAAATTTAAATTTTGCAATCATGATACCCTGGAGCAAATAAAAGCCATTCCCGGGTAAGAATGGCTTTTGATAATTATCTTTTTAATGTTAGCGTCTGTGAAAGATCAGCTGATTTTTTCAACTTGCATATAATTTAGCTCCACAGGAGTTGAACGACCAAATATTTTCACCGTTACTTTCAATTTTTTCTTCTCATCGTTAACATCTTCAATTACACCATTAAAGTCATTGAAAGGCCCTTCAATGATTTTGATGGTTTCGCCTACAATAAATGGTTCGCTCATACTGATACCACCGGCTTCAGCCATTTCATCCATTTTGCCAAGCATTTTATTCACTTCCGCCTTACGAAGAGCAATTGGATTTTCTTTACCTAAAAAATGAATAACACTATTTGTATTTTTGATGGTATCCCTAAGATCATCACTTAACTTTCCGTCCAGCACTTCCACCATTACGTAACCTGGATAATAATTGCGCTCCCTCATCACCTTTTTCCCATTTACCACTTTATACACCTTTTCAACGGGGAGGAATACTTGTTTCACCACCTCACTCCATCCTCCACGAGAAATTTCCTTGTCAAGGTATTCCTTCACCTTGCGCTCTTTGCCACTCACTACACGAAGCACAAACCATTTCGATTCCTGCTCCTGCGTATTTTCGGTATTTGTTGATATCGCTTCCATTATTTAAAGAGTTGGTTGTAAACAAACTTCAATGCTCCGCCGGCAACGAAATCCATCAAAGAGATAATAGCCGTAATTACAAGGGTTGACACAAGTACAATCATAGTTGATTGCTGAAGCTGGTCCCAGTTAGGCCAGGTTACTTTCTCGGTCAGTTCCTTGTACGATTCCTTTACATAGTTAACTGTCTTGTTCATTTACTCAATTTGTAAATCCACGCCATTGGCGGGATTGGTTTTAAAATATTTCAATTCGAAAGTGTAGAAAATCTAAGTCCTGGATGATCTTTTATTTTCTAACAGCATTTCAAATTACTCCGCACGGGCACTAGGATTCGAACCCAGATCAAAGGTTTTGGAGACCCGTATGCTACCATTGCACCATGCCCGTATATGTTTTGGACCCGTATCCCGCCAACGGCGGGACCATGCCCGTATAGAAAGCTAAAAGCTATTCCGTGTTACCGAAACAGCTTTTAGATCTTATTTTGCAAATATAATAATCTTTTCCTAGCCACCTACCCCGGAATAAACCCGATACAGGCCGACTTTTATTACTTAATGATCTCAGTAACCTGGCCTGCACCTACAGTACGACCACCTTCACGTATAGCGAACTTCAAACCTTTTTCCATCGCTATAGGCTGGATCAGTTTAACTTTTAGTGAAGTATTATCACCAGGCATAACCATTTCAGTTCCTGCATTCAATTCCACTTCACCGGTTACATCAGTTGTACGGAAGTAAAACTGGGGACGATATTTCTGGAAAAATGGAGTATGACGACCACCTTCATCTTTACTTAATACGTAAACTTCGCATTTAAATTCAGTATGCGGGGTTATAGAGCCTGGTTTGCAGATAACCATTCCGCGACGGATCTGAGTTTTCTCAATACCACGTAATAACAAACCAGCATTATCTCCTGCTTCACCTTCGTCCAGCAATTTGCGGAACATTTCCACACCTGTAACTACCGAAGTAAGCGGATGTTCGATCAAACCAACGATCTCAACACCTTCGCCTACTTTAATACGGCCTCTTTCAATACGACCAGTTGCAACTGTACCACGACCTGTAATAGAGAATACATCCTCCACAGACATCAGGAATGGAAGATCAACCGGGCGGGGAGGTAAAGGAATATAACTATCAACAGCCTCCATCAACTCATCTACCGCTTTTACCCACTCAGCAGTGCCTGCCAGTGCTCCGGTTGCAGATCCTTTAATAATAGGTGTGTTATCACCATCAAAACCATTCTTCGTCAGCAATTCCCGGATTTCCATTTCTACCAGCTCCAATAACTCCGGATCATCAACAAGGTCTACTTTATTCATAAAAACCACCATGCTGGGTACACCTACCTGGCGAGCCAGAAGGATATGCTCCCTGGTTTGAGGCATTGGACCATCTGTAGCAGCCACAACTAAAATTGCTCCGTCCATCTGGGCAGCACCTGTGATCATGTTTTTTACATAGTCAGCGTGACCAGGACAATCTACGTGTGCATAGTGACGATTTACTGTTTGATATTCAACGTGGGCCGTATTAATAGTAATACCTCTTTCTTTTTCTTCAGGCGCACCATCAATTTCATCATATTTTTTTGCTGTCGCCAAGCCCTTTTTAGACAGGATCTCGGTAATAGCGGCAGTCAATGTGGTTTTACCGTGGTCAACGTGACCAATTGTGCCAATGTTTACGTGGGGTTTCTCCCTCTTAAAGGTCTCTTTTGACATTGTTATCGATTTTTAGTTGTGTTTTACCAATTATTGTTTTCTTATTATGAAGCAGACTGTATTATTACTTTCAGCTTTCGTTGCGTCGCACTCTTCAGGGTTCAATTTCCCTATTCACCAAAATTTCATCTGCCCGGTTTAAGAGCCGTTAGTGAGAATCGAACTCACGACCTCTTCCCTACCAAGGAAGTGCTCTACCACTGAGCTACAACGGCTATTGTCCTTATCGACAGTTGACCATTATTAGCAACAGTAGCAGGCATCCTGTCATCTGTCGTCAGTACCTGTCATCTGACCAAGAGCGGAAGACGAGGCTCGAACTCGCCACCTATAGCTTGGAAGGCTATCGCTCTACCAAATGAGCTACTTCCGCTTATTCTATTTAAAGAACTCTACACTTAAACCTGAATCTGCCCGGCAGACTACCAACAAGCAACTCCCACCGATAGTTAGAATTTAAGATTTCGAACTTGCAATCATAAAGAACTGTGGGCAGAGAAGGATTCGAACCTCCGTACTCCGAAGAGAACAGATTTACAGTCTGTCGCCTTTAACCACTCGGCCATCTACCCAAAAAAGTTAGAACAAAGTACGAGCATTACCTCACACTTCCATAATCTGTCCTTATTCACTGAGCCACTTGTCGGAATCGAACCAACGACCTACTGATTACAAATCAGTTGCTCTACCAGCTGAGCTAAAGTGGCGCTTGTCGTTTATATATCTAAGCTTAAAGCACGATTAGAATTTACATTAAAGAACTACCCCTAAATTTTAGGAAGGCAAAGGTAAGGGAAATTGATAATTGCAAAAATTTTGCTCACGGAATTTTTTATTTGTTTTCAGGCAGTTGCGCTCATTATAATAATAATGGTTTAGTATTTTATAATCGGCAGGAAGGAAATTATTAAAATTCACTTTTAACCAATACTCCTGACTAAATAAATGCAAAGCCAGAAGCATGTTAAGTGCTATAAGAGAGGAACCAACATGCTGAAAAAAATAACTTATCCGTTGGGTTATCTACTATTAGCAAAAGCCAGCTATTAATAGATAAAATGAAAAAGACCTCCAAAGAGGTCTTAAAAATATCAGGCTGCTTTTTTTTCTTTTTTTCTTTTAATTTGAGTTACGATGGAATCAAAGGCATCGTCAAAAGATTCTTCAAAAGATTTACTGGTGGATTTTACAAAAAATTCGTGTCGCGGTACATGGATTCTGATCTCGGCGATCTTGTCTTTAATGTTATGAACTACATTGTCAAGTTTCAGAAACACATTTACCTTAATAATGCGGTCATGAAAAGTGCTTAGTTTTTCAAGTTTACGGTTGACGTATTCGACCAACCTTGCATCCGCATCAAACCGAACAGTTTGAATGTTTACATTCATAATCGTCACATTTTAAACGGTGAAATAATAAATAAAGAACTTTACTAAAGAGAGAAAATTTACTGCTTAGCCTTATTAAATTTTGATTAGTATGAAGTTACATCAAAAAGGAAAAAATCCAAACTTAATGACGGTATTATTTACCAGTTATTTTTTACGATTTGGGATGAGCTTTTTTATGTACATCTTTTAACTTTTCTATTGTATTGTGAGTATACACCTGAGTAGCCGCCAGGCTTGCATGGCCTAATAATTCTTTTACTGCATTAAGTTCAGCACCATTATTCATAAGGTGAGTGGCAAATGTATGCCGAAGCACATGGGGGCTTTTTTTATCAAGTGTAGTCGCTTCTCCAAGATATTGGTTAACCAAAATCCAGGCATATTTTGGATATAACTTTTTGCCCTTCTCTGTAACCAGCAAAACGTCAGTTGGGGATTCAAATGTGATGGCTTTTTGTTGCTGGTAAGCGGATATTGCCTGTACTACTTCCCTGGCCACAGGAATAAGCCTTTCCTTATTGCCTTTGCCCAGAACCCGGATTTGTAACCGACCGGGGTCAAGTTGATTTTCCTTCAAATTTAATAGTTCACTAATCCTCATCCCCGTAGCATACAATAGCTTGATCAGCATACTCGCATTAAGTGATTTCCAATCTTCTGTTGAATTTTCCAGGCTGTCCAGAATTTTCCTTGTTTCAGATTCCTTTATAAAAACAGGCAGGCGTCTGCTTATTTTAGGTGACACTAAGTTGGTTGTAGGCATCGAAACGATACTACCCCTTTTCAAATGATATTTAAAAAAGGATCGTAAAGTAGAAATCTTTCTGACAATTGACCTGGATGTTAGTTTGGAATCCTTTAACTCTGCTAACCAACTCCGAATAAATGAAGGATTGATCTCTGAAAGTTGAGGACCACTATAGTTTTTTTGCAGATAGGAAAAAAATGCTAAAAGGTCGGCCTCGTAAGAAGTAATGGTATAAACCGAATACCTTTTTTCAAACTTCAGGTAATTTAAAAAGGCCTGAATATCTTCCGAACTTTTTTCAGCCATTATGCTAAGCTAAAACAATATATCCTTCACAAAAAAAATAGCTACCCCCAACGGAGGTAGCTAATCCTATTATTAAAAATTAAGGACTGACCTTATTTTTCTATTTTTCCG
>JBPPMM010000160.1:0-19178 GCA_051306075.1 Chitinophagaceae bacterium | reverse complement strand
TCCATAATTAGCAGTAACCGAAAAACCCCTGTTGTATTCATTTTTCAAAATCCTTACTGAAGGAAATTTTTCCTGTAACATTTTTAAGGATCCATCTTTTGAACAATCATCAACTACAATTATTTCAAATGCCAGTCCTGTATTATTTAAGGCGATAAAAACTCCTGGCAGGATAAGGGGCAACAAAGCTTCTCCATTGAAGTTGGGAATAACTACAGATATACCTGTGGCAGATGACATGGCGGCAAATATACTAACCACCACAAAAGGCTTTCTAAAAATCGTAATAGCTTAGCTACTTACCTTTGAAGGAAGCAGCTTAAAAATTATGTGGCATCAATACCTGCAGGAAATAGCAGAGGGGAATCCTAAATCACTGGCCCGTTGTATTTCATTGATTGAAAATGAATATACGGGCTATGAGATTTTATTACAATTACTTCCTTCCTCTACCACCAAAATAATTGGTATCACCGGACCTCCCGGGGCTGGCAAAAGTACACTGGTTGATGCTTTGATAGACTTATTGGTTAATAAAGGGAAAAAGGTCGGTGTGCTCTGTGTTGATCCGTCTTCTCCGTTTAATATGGGTGCCTTATTAGGCGACAGGATCAGGATGAGTAAATGGTATACACATCCCGGAGTGTTTATACGTTCCCTGGCCACAAGAGGTTCTATGGGTGGCTTGCATCCAAAAATCATTGAGATCACGGACCTGATGAAGGCTTTTCCTTTTGACCATATTATTGTTGAAACAGTGGGCGTGGGACAAAGTGAAATTGAAATTGCAGGCCTGGCCGACTCAACGGTTGTTGTGCTGGTACCTGAAGCCGGTGATGAAGTACAAACAATGAAGGCCGGGCTTATGGAAATCGCTGATGTATTTGTTGTAAATAAGGCAGACCGGCCAGATGCGGATCTTTTTGTAAAAAACCTTTTGCAAATGCTTGCTCCCACATTTCGCAATCATTACCAGGAGGTGCCGGTAATAAAAACAGTGGCTTCAAAAAAAGAAGGTATCGAAGAATTGCTTGATATTATTTTTCATCAGCTAAAAAAATCACACCGGACAAATAAGAAATTTTGGCTACTTGCTGAAAAAGCGTACTACCTGCTGGAACAAAAAAGAATGAAAGGAGTGGATAAAGAAGTATTGAAAAATGAAATTGAGGCGAATTATCTTAAAGGGAATTTTAATCTTTACCAATTCGTTGCTGGTAAATAAAAGTTGGCTGTCTTAATAAAATCTACAAGAACCGAAGGTTAATAAATCCAAATTCAATCATCCTTATTATTTTTCCACCATCTATAGCCAATAAATCCTATAAGAAGAAGTGGCATAAAAGCAAGGTATAGAATAGCGGCATTCAAACCTTTGGCAGGGCCTTCACCTAATTGCTGAGCTGTTTTTGTACAAATTGAACATTGTGCTGAGGCAGAATTTGCGACGATAAAAAGCACACAAAGAAGTAGAAAATTTACCAGCGACCTCTGTTTCATTACTCAAATATTTAAAGCAAAAATACTGAACAAAGCCCACCGGGCCATGAAACAGCATTATTGTTCTTAATTGCAGAATGAAAGCTGCGATCATTTCACGCAGAAGCTTAATTTTTCCATTGGAGCCGGTTATTAAGAGTTTACTATTAACAGAAGAAAATAATTTGTATTTTTCTTCCCATGAAAACCGGGACCTTCTCCCTCGTTATGCAATATCCAGTACGACCGGAATTTTTTCGTTCGTTTATTTTGTTTACCGCTATAGTCTGCCTGGCTCAATTTTCCTATTCACAAATTACTTCTATCAGCGGCGTTGTTAATAGTTATTATAAGGTAATTGATATCATTCCCGCTAAAGCCTGTGTAAGGGTTACCAATGCAACAGGCTTAAATTATAATGATAAAGTGATGCTCATCCAGATGAAAGGTGCCGGAATAAATACGTCAAATTCCAATTCAAGTTCGTTTGGTGACACAATAAGCCTCAATGACGCAGGAAATTATGAGATTGCTACGGTTTGTCATATAGATGGTGATTCGGTCTTTATGGTTTTTATGTTTATTAATTCCTACACCGTTGCCGGAAAAGTGCAATTGGTAAAAATTCCGGAATATTATTCTGCAGATGTAACTGATACTTTAAAAGCGGCACCCTGGAATAACTCAAATGGTACAGGAGGCGTACTGGCAATACATGTGGAGGAAGACCTTATATTGAATGCACCTGTTTATGTTGACTCATCAGGATTTAAAGGAGGTGCTTACCAATTGAGCGACGGGACCTGTTCCAATTTTTCCCCGGCAACAGCTTATGCCTATAATGCCAATACGCTTAATCCTCAGAATGGCGGATTTAAAGGAGAAGGAGTATCCGATGTTATTGCGTCTCAAAGTGGGGGAAGAGGTGCCCCGGCAAATGGAGGAGGAGGAGGAAATAATCATAACAATGGTGGCGGCGGCGGCGCCAACCTTTCACAGGGTGGCGATGGTGGAGGAAATTCCAGTTCTACAGGTTGCCAGACTTCTATTCCCGGCAAAGGAGGAAAAGCCCTGGGCAGCTATGCGGGAACCAAAATATACCTGGGTGGTGGCGGCGGAGCCGGTCATGTAAATAATGGATTAGCTAATGCTTATGGCGGTGGAAATGGGGGTGGTTTAATTTTTATTCAAACGAAAAACCTGGTGGGCAATAATAAAAAAATTAGTTCCAATGGGCAAACGGGAGGACGATCAGCCGGTGACGGAGCATCAGGCGGAGGCGCAGCCGGAACAATTATCATAAATGCACTTAATTATTCAGGCCTTCTAACTGTAGAAGCTAAAGGCGGTCAGGGTGGAACGGAAGATAATGGTGTAATAAACGGACGCTGTTATGGAAGCGGAGGTGGCGGAAGCGGGGGTGCCATTTATTTTTCCGGAGCTGTTCCTGCGGTTACTGTATCAACGGTTGGAGGATTGGCAGGTCCGGAAACCCGCCGGTCTGCTACTTGTAATCCTGCTATACCATCACTGGCCGGAGCAGCAGGGCAAATCATACCTGATTATACCTATTCAAGTTCGTTGGTTTTCGCCAGTAGCTATTGTTCTTATTTATTACCAGTGGAGTTGATCTGGTTTAAGGCGCAGTTTAAAAACGGGCATGCAATTATTAATTGGGAGATAGCAAGGCAAGAAAACTCAGATCGTTTTATTATTGAAAGATCGGCAGATGGCAATACCTGGGTCATGATTGGCGACCAACCGGTACTGGAAAATGTAACCCTTTACCAGGATTTGGACCTGTCTCCACTTCCCTATATTAATTATTATAGATTAAAAATGGTTGATAAAAATAATGCCGTAGTTTATTCTCCTATCCGAAAAGTCTTTGTGTCTATGAATAATGATCTGATAAAAATTTATCCCAATCCTGCTCATAAGAAAATTACAGTAACCGGAAACATGTTGGCTCATTCTTATTTTCACTTATTTGATATTTCAGGAAAATTATTATGGCAAAAAAGATTGACGGCTAGGCAAAACAGTGTGGAGATTGAATTGCCCCCTTTATCTGCCGGAATTTATTTGATAGAAATTGATGGTGTAAAAAAGAAACTCATCATCCGCTAATCTTTGTCGGTCACTTTTAAAAATCAAGAACCGGCTTTTATGGATAAAATAAAAGCCAGCTCTTTATAACATTCAGTCTTTACCTTAGGCAGACTGAGTACTCATTTTCTTACTTTGTTTCAATCTTTCATTTTCATCAAGGATTACCTTGCGCATACGAATGAAGTTGGGAGTAACTTCTATACATTCATCCTGTTGAATGTACTCCATACACTCTTCAAGTGTCATCAAAGTCTTGGGTGCAATGCGTGTAGCATCATCACTTCCACTTGCCCGGTGATTGGTTAATTTCTTTGGCTCTGTTGCATTAACTACCAGGTCACCCGGTTTTATGTTTTCTGCTATGATCTGTCCTGCATACACTTCCTCCGCAGGGTCAACAAAGAAAGATCCCCTGTCCTGCAATTTGTCAATAGAATACCCTGTTGTCTTATCTGTATTTTTAGATAGCAATACACCGT
Source organism: Chitinophagaceae bacterium (assembly GCA_051306075.1). Lineage (GTDB taxonomy): Bacteria > Bacteroidota > Bacteroidia > Chitinophagales > Chitinophagaceae > Terrimonas_B. The sequence goes on along the minus strand of JBPPMM010000160.1, from coordinate 15,108 downwards.
TGCTTCTTCCAGGTATCTGCCCTTTCCATGGTTTATATTCAGTAAAGCGATGTGCCATCACGGCCTCACCTGTGGTAGCTGTCAGCATTTGTGTTCGCAAACCGATCAGGCCGCGTGAAGGAATTTCAAATTCCAAATGCTGCATATCGCCTTTGGTTTCCATGATAATCATTTCACCTTTGCGGCGGCTTACCAGGTCGATAACTTTGCTGGCAAATTCCTGGGGCACATCTACCACAAGGTTTTCATACGGCTCGCACTTTTTCCCGTCGATCTCCTTGACAATTACTTGTGGTTGCCCCACGGTTAATTCATATCCTTCACGACGCATCGTTTCAATCAATATTCCTAAATGCAATATGCCACGACCGTAAACCATCAGGCTATCTCCTTCTTCACTATCTTCTACTTTCAGCGCAAGATTTTTTTCAGTTTCTTTCATCAGCCTGTCCCGCAAATGTCTTGAAGTAACAAATTTCCCATCCTTACCGAAGAAAGGAGAGTTATTTACCGAAAACAACATATTCATAGTAGGCTCATCAACGCTGATAACTGGTAAAGCTTCCGGATTTTCAAGATCAGCAATTGTATCCCCAATATTAAAATCTTCGATACCTACAACAGCGCACAAATCACCTGCTATTACCTCGGTTACTTTCTTTTTGCCCATACCTTCAAAAACATATAATTCACGTACCCTGGGTTTTTTGATGGTACCATCGGCTTGCATCAGGGCAACGGCCTGGCCTTCCTTTATGACGCCACGGGCTACCCTTCCAATGCCGATTCTTCCAAGGAATGAAGAATAATCCAATGAGGTGATCTGCATTTGCAAAGGACCTTCACTTACTTTAGGTGGTGGCACATATTTTATAATACCATCCAGCAATGGGTCGATATTGTCTATGGGAGTTAATGAATCATTGAACCAGCCATTTTTCCCTGAGCCATAAAAGGTTGGGAAATCCAGTTGTTCTTCAGAAGCGTCGAGGTTAAAGAATAATTCAAATATGGCGTCATGAACTTCATCAGGACGGCAATTGGGCTTGTCAACTTTATTAATAATAACGATTGGTTTCAGGTTTAGGTGCAATGCTTTCTGTAATACAAACCTTGTTTGTGGCATAGGACCTTCAAAGGCATCCACCAACAAACAAACTCCGTCAGCCATTTTTAAAACCCTTTCTACTTCACCGCCAAAGTCAGAGTGACCGGGTGTATCAATAACATTGATCTTAACACCCTTATACATAACGGATGCATTCTTGCTAAAAATGGTGATCCCTCTTTCCTTTTCAAGGTCATTACTATCCATGATCAGTTCACCGGTCTCCTGGTTGTCCCTGAAAACCTTGGTTGCATGTAATATTTTGTCAACCAGTGTAGTTTTTCCGTGGTCAACGTGTGCAATGATGGCGATATTTCTTATTTCCATGTTTCTTTGTTAGCCAATGACTGTTAACGATTAGCGATATCCAATTGAATAAAGCCTAATAAATTACAGAACAGATGCCGCTTTTTTTGAGGCTGCAAAGCTACACCAATAAAGCCGGGGCAGCAAACGAAACGAATAATTAATAGAGGTTAACCAGCAGGAAATAAGGTTTTAGTGTAGTTTTATCGAAATTGCTGATATGAAATTCTTTAAATGGTTAGCATCCATCCTATTAGTGTTGATCATTGTTTACCTTCTTGGTCCCCGCCCCTCAGCCCCAAAATATGATCTGAATCTGCCGGTTGTTCCTCATGAACCAGGCCTGCTTGTGGAATATGTCCAAAACAAAGAAGCAATGCACAGGCTGAAACCAGATAATGAAGCGAGGATCCTTTGGGCTAATGATTCTTTAAAAGTAAAGACAGCATATTCCGTAGTGTATCTCCATGGTTTTTCAGCAAGCCAGGAAGAAGGAGACCCCGTTCATCATCAATTCGCAAAAAAATTTGGCTGCAATCTTTATTTATCAAGGCTTGCAGAACACGGAATAGATACTTCAGAAGCAATGATAAACCTTACGGCAGATAAACTCTGGAATTCAGCAAAAGAGGCTTATGCAATCGGAAAACAAATAGGACAAAAGGTGATTATCGCAGGTACCTCCACGGGCGGCACATTAGCTTTGAAATTAGCAGCAGAATATCCTGAAATCGCGGGCCTGATCCTTCTTTCTCCCAATATTGCCATCAATGATCCAAATGCCTGGCTACTCAACGATCATTGGGGATTGCAAGTGGCCAACCTGATAAAAGGGAAATATAAAACTTCGGAAGATACAAGCGCTGACTATAAAAAGTATTGGTATTATAAATACAGAATGGAATCTACGGTGGAATTGGAGGAGTTACTGGAAACAACAATGAAAGCCTCCGTTTTTCATAAAGTAAACCAGCCCGTTTTAATGTTGTATTATTATAAAGATGAGGATCACCAGGATAAGACTGTAAAAGTATCCGCTATGAAAAGAATGTTCAGACAATTAGGTACACCCGATAGTTTAAAAAGAGAAATAGCAACAACCAAAACGGGTGATCATGTTATTGGCTCCTATATAATATCTAAGGATGTGAAAACAGTAACCGAGGAATGTGAAAAATTTGGAACTGAAATATTAGAAATGCCGGCAGCACAATAGATCAAACCCGTATATAAATTCTTCTCTTATCCAATATATACCCTATTAGCCAGCAAATCAGCATAAAGCTTATTGCAAAGAGAAATGACCCGATGTACATACCGGCATGGCTGAAGATATTTTCAAAGATCCAACTATATAGCGGTTTGTAATTTTCACCAACAGCAAAAAACCAAAGGAGAATTGCACCTATTTCGGATAGCAGGTAGATGAACAGTGGATTTTTTCCGAACACTTCAAAAAAGTAACCCCATTTTCTTTGCTGTAAAAAATCTGTTATATAAATCAGGGCAGCAATAATAACACAGTCAATGCCTACTGTGAGCAGAACAAAACTGCCAGTCCATAGTTTTTTGTTGATTGGGAAAAATGGGTTCCATATCAATGCCAGAGCTATTAACAATACACCGGCAAGTAACAATTTGGTCAAACCTTGATATTTTTTCCCTTTACGCCTGATCCATTCTCCCGCCAGCCATCCAAAAGTTACATTAGCTATAGCCGGTAAAGTACTTAATACACCTTCCGGATCAAAAGCAACACCCTCACCGTGATATAAATGATCAGAACCCAGTAACCACAAATCAAATCGTGTTCCTGCATTGGTAAGCATATTATATGGATCGTTTGGATCACCAAACATGAGTAATATCAACCAGTAAACTAAAAGCAAAACAATGGATAAAATGAAAACACGGTATGGCTTCAGGTAATAGATCATTAGTGAAGCGAAGCAATACCCTAATGCGATCCGCTGCAATACGCCCATCACCCTTGTGTTACCAAATGGATTACCAACTAAATCATGCTGCTCATTATAATGAACAAATGGAAACCAATACATCAGGAAACCGAGTAAGAAAATAATAACGGTTCTTTTCAAAATTTTACCAACCACCTGTCCCTGCGAAAAACGATTCCACTTTAGCATGGCAAAACTTATCGCATTACCAACGGCAAACATAAAGGACGGGAACACGAGATCAGTTGGTGTAAATCCGTTCCACTTTGCATGAAGTAACGGGGCATAAGTGGTATCGCCATTACCTGGTGTATTTACAATGATCATAAAACAAACCGTCATACCCCGAAAAATATCGAGAGCCAGAAAACGTTCGGAAGAGGGAGTCATACAAGTATGTTGAAACCGAATATAAATAATAAAATCTGAAGTAATAGGTTTATTGCGGCAAGAAGGAATTGCGTATAAATAATAACTTTAGATAAAATTATTCTAACAATCAAAAATTATAAAGCAAGGTATCAATCGTCTTTGATAGTAATCTATTCTATTTTTTTTTTTGTTATAAGGAAGAATAAACTTGCAAAAAATGAGCTTGCATTTGTAATTAAAATGGATAGCCTATCCCCAGGTTAAAAATAATATTCTCTTTACGCCAGGCAGAACTGCTAAAGTCAATTTTATTTAAAACCCATCTGTCTCCCTGAGGCAACCAGGGTTTCCGTAAAGGCATAGCAATATCAAATCGTATTACAAGGAAAGAAATGTCAAACCGCAAACCAATACCTCCACCTATCGCAATTTCTTTCATAAAATTCTTGCTGAATTTAGCTCCTGATTTTAAAGAGTCCTCATTATATAACCAAATATTTCCGGCATCTAAAAACACCGCTCCATGTACGATGCCAAACAATTTCTTCCGGAGCTCAGTGTTCATTTCAAGTTTAATATCACCAGATTGATCCGGCAAAAAAGTAGTATTTGTTGAATCGTTATAGGTTCCCGGTCCCAGGGAGCGGCTGCGGAATGCCCGTATACTATTAGTACCTCCTACAAAAAACTGTTTGATATATGGCAATTGAAGTGAATTACCATATGGTAATCCTATCCCCATAATAAACCGGTTGGCCCATTGCGAAGTTCTTGATAGACCAGCATAGTACCGGATATCTGTTTCCAACCTGGCATATTGAGAAAACTGTGCATTGAAAATATTTTTAGGCTTATTATTTTTCGCATCTGCACCAGTGAGTAACCCGGCCACGTTCCCTGACAGATCTATATTTCCGTTTAAATATATTCCACTGCTCATAGCCGGCTTTCCAACCAATTGATTGTAATTATAATTATAATTGGTGCCCAGGATAAATTGTTTTTCTATCGCCTTTAATAAAGTTGGATTTTTCCTTGCGCTATCCTTATACATATCCGTAATCAGTAAAGGCTGTACATAGTTAATACTGATGGCATTGATCTCATGTTCTTTATAAATATTTTCTTTCCAGTTATATCCCAATCCTCCACGGAAAGATTGCATCGTATACAATTTTTGCTTATTCAAAAGATCAAAAGCTAATAAAAACTTGGTCTTGGGTACAAAGCTTCCCTTTGGCTCTATGGAAATAAAAGGAACAAGGAATCGGGGTAAAACAAAATTTGTTTCTATACCAGCCCTGTAAGTATTGAAGCCTTTAAACCGGCCACCAAACTGAACTTCGAAACCCCCAGTGGCGTCAACGGTGAACAATTCGCCCCCACGTAATGTATTGCGGTTGCGCCAGCCTATTGTAATGGATGATCCTGTAAGATTATTTGATTTAGTATTGCCATTCACTTCGCCCTTTAAAGATTTTTTAGGGAAGGGTGTCAGGTAATAGTAAGCATTTAACTCTGCAGTATCCGTTGCCGGTACGGGCTCAAACCTGTTTTTTACAAACTTAAAAAGATCAAGATTAACAAGGCGGCTAATGGTCTGGTTATGATCTGTCCGGTTATATACATCCCCGGGATCAAACTGCATGGCCAGCTCAAACAGGCGGGGCTTATATATATTTTTTGGATCCACTACATAATATCCTTTGTAAAATTCAGCTTTGGATTTTGCTGTGTCTGATAGGCCGGCACGAAGTCCGAATTGAGTATATATAAATACATCGTTGATCTTAAATATCTCTCCTGAAGAACTGGGTGTTTCAGGTTTTACTTTTACAAACAGATTGACTTTGTTATCACCAATAGTAGTATCTGCCTGCACAATAATAAAGTCGGGATGGAAATAATAAAATCCCCGTTCTTTAAGATAAGCATCTATCCGGTCTCTTTCCCCCTTGATCACTGCAAGATCAAAAGGGTTCCCGGTTTTCAAAAAAGTATTACCTGATGTTTCATTAATGGTTCTTTGTAATACAGATGTATCATCAGAAAATTGAACTTCGCCAATTTGATATTGCGGACCGGGCCGTACTGTATAAATTGCCCTGGCTTTTTTTCTTCTTACAGTGGTATCTCCCCACACCCTGGCTATAAAGTAACCCCGGTTTTCCAAAGAGCTTTGCAACACTTTTTCATTATGCTCCAAATTCAAAGAACTTAATAACACCGGTGGCTCGCCCATTTTCTTTCGAAGTGGCTTAATATTGTTCATCAATAATTTAAATGGGATGCCCAATATCCTGGCATTTGGCCTTGGCCTTGTGAGGGAGGCAAGGTCCTCACGAAGTTCTTTTCTCTCTCCCGCCCTTAATCCGGAACTGTCAAATTTTATTGAGGCCCCTAAATACAAAGCATCACCCGGTGGCACTTTTTTAGTAGCGCTACAGGAAACTAGCAATGCAAGAATTATTAATATAATACTATAGTTCAGCGTCCTCTTCATTTTTATTCATTGGCGGGCGAGGTGTTTTCAGCCTGTTGCAATTTTTTTTCTTCCCTCAAATCCCGCTGTTTTTCACGCATCAATCTTCGTTTATCTCTTTCTCTTTTGGAAACAAATATTTCCCTGAACCGATTGTAATCAACAGTAATGATAAAAGCAACGCCGGTTTCAATGATATAGCCATCAATTACTCCCTGGTATTCGTTTTTCCTGTAGGCACGAAGCAGGTAACGATTGTCTCTGCTGATGCGATAGTCCAATGCTATATTGCCGGCTATATTACTTGATTGCTGGCTTGAATTCTGGGGACCTTCCAGTTCAAAATTGCTTCCGATAGAAACGGTAAGGCGATCATTTAATAATTGCTTGGATAACCCGACATTCAGATCAGTCCTGTCTCTCCTCTGGCCCGTGGTATAATCTTCTGATGATAGCACATCAAAATTCAGATCCACTCCTGCTACCAAATCGTCAGCCAGTCGGTTCAATTGTTCTGTTAATAATTTGCTTACGCTCTGGCGGGCAAACACACCCGCATTAAATCCACCTGCACTGCTGTTAAATGGATTGTCGGCGATAAAACGGTTCAGTAACAATAAAGAAAAAACCTGTTTATTCATTTCACCAGGCACCTGTCTCAACTGGTTAAGCCTTGTTCTAACCGTGGTAATAATATCATTGGACACTGCATATTTTTTACTTTCAGGTAAAATAATATTAAAACTTATTTCAGGCTTAAGTAACTGACCTTCCATTACCAGGTGTACATCAAAAGGAAGTCTTTGCAAGTAGGTATTTCGTTCAAAGGCTGTTGGGTTATCCAATTGATTTTTGACCAGGTCCAGCGGTGCGGCATTGGCAACATATATAGCATTAATATTAACCGTGGCTTTTGTAGGTTCTCCTTCCCATATAATACGGCTTCCTTTTTCAATAAGAAATTTTCTCTTAATAAAATTAAAGGTGAGCTCATAAGAACCCTGTTCCAGTTCATACGTGCCAGCTAAATTTATTTTTCCGCTGGGATCTATTCCTGCCGTCAATGATGCTTCGCCCTTTACTTTTAGAAAATCGCCATTGCCTTCATCTATAATCAGATTTAATTCCGCATCACGTGACACTTCAATATTTACGGCAATATCCATTCCGGTAAAAGAGGATGTATTCAGCGAGTCATAATCAGACAGGAACATGGAATCATTCATTGGGGTATCCATGTCAACAAACTCTACGATACCTTCTCTGTCTGCAATACCGGGTTCCTTTTGGGGCAACACCACCGTCAATTTGGTCTTGTCATTAATGTCAAGGTTTCCATCAACAACGGGTGATTCCTCCGTACCCTTAATTTTCAGATCGGTATCAAAATACAGTTGGCCATAAAATATCTTGTTATCTTTTTTGGTACTATTCAAAGCCCGGAAATTCCGGGCCCTTACATCAAGATCAAAATCATAATTTATAAAATTATCAGTTGCCGCTATTCCATTTAACCTTAACGAATTTTGGGCGGAATCTTTTATTTCAAACTGACTAAACCGAAACCCTTCTTTATTTATTTTTATTTTTTCCTGGTCAATTGTAAAATAACTATTGAGCATGCTCAAAGTAAATCCGGCTTTATTAAAATTCAGATCCCCTTCTACAACCGGCTTCGCTATCGAGCCATTCACTGCAAATTTTCCGTTTACAAACCCAGTTGCATCCCTTATCATTTCGTTTGAAAAAGCCTGCGCAGTTGTAAGCGGCATTTGTTTTATATCCATGATAAAATTAAAATTGCTGGCTTCCCTTTTTAAATAATAGTTGCCTGCAAGTTTCACATCATTACCGCGACCGCTAAGTGTTATGTCAGCAGAATATGTATCTGCCACCCTGCTATTCACCAATATTTTCACATTGCCAACAGTATCTCCTTTAAAGCTCAGATCGTCAACTCCAAGATCTCCAACAAAAACAAACTCATTTGACAGATCAGTAAAGGTGACTTTACCATTTAGTGTGCCATTAGCGAAAGTGGAATCTGTTTGAACGAATCCGGTTAGTGTAGCCAGTTTGAATTGATTAAAGTTTACCTCCAACGGTGCGTTAGCATTACCCGATGTACTATTGATCTTTAACTCCTGCCCGTTTTTACTCAATAAAAAATTGCGTGCATTAATGCCCTCCGTGGTGATAAAAAATCTGTTGTTGTCTGCAATTGACCAGCTATCGTAATTAAGCAACAAACTATCTGGTTTAATTGAGAACTGGTAGTTGCCTGGCTCTGGTTGCTGAAAGATCCCTTTTATATTGTATTTATCTTTTAATTTTTTGTTTTTTATATTCAGTGTAAAATCAATAATATTATTTGCCAGTGTTGCTATCAGTGTTGTATTATCCAGCTCTATATTCCCACCACTGCTGATACTCTCCACTTTTGAAATAATATTAATCGCATTTTGATTAGTGCCTGCCCTAAACTCAATATTTCGCATTTTATTACTTCCCATATCTATTGTTGGGGCTTTTACAAAGGCAGTCCAACCTGACTCGCTTGAAAAATGACTTTGCAACGAAACGGAATCCATTTTTTCAAGTCCGGGTACAAATGCTTTCAAAGCAGGATTATCCAATATATATGCGTTGAATGTAAAATCGTAAGGAGAAGAAATGGTGATGGTACTGGCCGGAGCAATAGCAAAATAAGGTTGAATCGCTTGCAGAAAAACAGTACCCAGTTCAGTTAATTTGTATTGGCCTTCCAATTTAGCTTTCATCAAATCGCTCTCCAATTGAAGATACCGGCTGTTTCCAGTGCCTCCGGCTATCATCTGTACTGAATCAAGTAAGATTCTTTTTTCACCATATACCAAAACAGATTGGGTCAACATTAACTGCCCTTGCAGATCATCAGGATTGGTCATAGGGAAAGCAGCATTTATCTTTCCACGATAAATTATTTTGTTATCGGCAAAATGAAGCGGTTGAAGTTTGATGCTGTCTATCATTCCGGATAAATGCAAAGAGGGAAATCTATTAGATAAATCGGCCTCGCCTTTTAATGCAAAATGAATATTCGGATCCATCATATTTGCAGCCATGCTTGCCTTTTGGTTTTCTATATGACCATTGATTTTTAAATCCTGGTAATTGTATTGGTTGATGTAGGCTGAATGCACAAGGCCATCCCATTCTGCATCTGCAGTTTTTGGATCAAAGCCAGTACCTTTTATATTGATAGTTGCAGAAACAAGACCCAACATTTCTTTATTCTGCATTATGGTTCCCGCATCCAGTGACCGGGTTTCTATTTTCGCATTGTAGCCCATCCGATTGGGATCATCCAGCTGGCTGAAGCTCCCTTTTATCATAGCATCACCCAAATCAGTATTCAATGAAAGATCAGCATTCATCCGGCTGGTATTGCCTTGTATTTTTCCTCTTGAGCTTATTCTTGCAGGCAAAGTAATACCGGGTGGTAATGTGTTCTTTGGAGTAAATAAATTTATATCTCTTCGTGAACTGCTGATATTTCTGATCGAAATATTTGCATCCAGTTTCTTCATATCCGGCAAACCCGAAATTCTCCCAGCCACATCTATTCGTGTATCCTGCAATCCTTTTATTTGTAAATCTTCAATATGAAGATCTGCAATGCGACCTGTAATACGGCTATTAATATACCATGTAGTTTGTGGGGATGAAAAAGCAGGTTGTTGTCGCAGTTCCGGAACGAAGGTCAGCACGTCTTTGACAAGTAGTTTACTATTTTCTATATCGAGGTCCAGCACCATGTTACCTAACTCTTTTTGCAGGGACGCAACAGATGAATACCGGATTAAAACATGTCGCTTTAATTCTGATCCCGGAGTTTGCAGGTAAAGATTGTTGAGGTAAGCTTCCTTATCTGTGTATAAAAAATCTGTTTTCAATTCATTTAATACAAAACCACTTTGCTCTTTAAATGCAGCCTGGGTAATTGTACCACCAATAGTGTCCACATCCAATAAGACTTCATTCGCCTTCAAGGTAAGCGCTTCCAGTTTTAAATGGCTATAATCCATACCCTGCTGCAACCTGGGGCTGTTATCATCGTCAAATTGAATTGAATTATTTACCAGGTCAATGGATCCTAAATGAATTCTCCAACCTGCATCTGACTGGCTCTTCACTTCCTGCTTTGCTTCCTTCACTACAACTTTCGCTTCTTCTTTTTCCCCTAAATGAAATGCAGCTACTGTATTTTCCAGTGATATTTTTTCGAAATCAATGCTTCTGTTTGCCAGGTCAAAACTTTTGGCCCGGATATCCAATAAACCAATATCCATATTGCTATAAGTGGCCGAAACATCATTACGATAATCAATCTTGATTTTTTCAAGACGCAGCTTTTTAAAATCAAATCCAAATGACACAGGTTCCTTCGCTTCCAGTTTATCTTTTATTTCCGGTTCAGGTACAGCAAGAGGTTTTGATTGGTAAATCCTGGCGATAAGTCCTCTGATATTTGTTTCGGGAACATCAAACTGCAATAGTGACGGATTCATTTTATCAATCCGGGTATCCAGGTGGTCAAGCCAGGCTTCCATATCGCTTCCTGTTATAACATCTTTATAAATTATTCTTATTTTATCAAGTTCTATTGAACGTATGGTGATAGGGGACGCAGTACTATCTGCCGTGTCCGCTGTTGCTGTATCAGTTGTTACAAACGCATCAACAATAAATTGAAAATTGAAACTTGTATCCGGAAGTTGTCTCTTTATTTTGGCCGTAATATTTTCAAAAGCGATATTTTTAATTTTCACTTCACCATTGCTGATCAGTTGCCACCAATCAATATTCGCATTTATACTGCCACCTGAAAATAAAGTATCCTTTTGCCTGTCTTCTACATATATATTTTCGAGTACCAGGTTTTTGGGTAACCCAATAAATATTCTTCCTACTTCTATTTTAGTTTCCAGTTTTTTTTCGAGGTATGAAACCACCTTTCCCCGCAGGAAATTTTGTACAGGCGGAGTGAGTATCAACAAAAAGATGACCAGGATGAGGAAAAAAATCCCCATCAGCGTTTTAAGAACAATCTTTCCGATACGTTTGGCGGTACCAGCTGCTTTTGTTTGTGGGTTCATTTACAATATTTCCTCCTCCGGGAAAGGGGATTAAATTCATGATTAGAAAATATCGTGCTAAAGAAAGAGTAAAGTGTGATGAGCACCTGAGTTAAGGAATTTCTTCCCCGGTAAACCTGATATTCACAAATTAAAGTATAGTAAACAGAAAACAATTGATAAGTACACGAAACTGTGAATAATCCCGATAATTAAGGTGATTAAAAATCGAATTCGTTTCAATTTGCACGTATTTGGTAAATTGCCTGTTAAATAATGGTTATGCAGAAATCGAAAATTGCAGGAATTGGAATGTATGTGCCACAAAACATAGTAACCAACAATGATCTTTTAAAATACATGGATACCAGCGATGAATGGATCCAGGAAAGAACCGGGATTAAGGAAAGGAGATTTGCCAACCGGACAAGTGAGACCACAACAACCATGGGTATTGAAGCTTCAAAAATTGCTATCGAAAGGGCTGGAATAAGTCCCGGAGATATTGACTTCATTATTTTCGCCACCCTGTCACCGGATTATTATTTTCCCGGATGCGGTGTATTGTTACAGCGGGCTATGAAGATGAAAGAGATCGGCGCTCTGGATGTTCGCAATCAATGCAGCGGGTTTGTATATGCAATAAGTGTAGCCGACCAGTTTATTAAAACCGGAATGTATAAGAATATATTGGTGGTGGGAAGTGAAAAACATTCATTCGGATTGGATCTGAGCACCCGCGGAAGGAATATCTCTGTAATCTTTGGAGATGGTGCAGGTGCAATTGTATTACAACCAGCAGATAGAAAAGAGCAGGGTATTCTTAGCACGCATTTGCATAGTGATGGAGAAAGCGCTGAATTACTGGCCATGTTCAACCCTGGTACACATGCCAATCACTGGACCCCGGAACCGGTTGCTGATTTTAATGAATCGGGAATTGCGGATATGTTTATGAGTCATGCCATGATTGATAAAGCTCAAAATTTTCCAAACATGGATGGGCAGGCAGTATTTAAAAAAGCGGTGGTAAAATTTCCGGAGGTTATAATCGAGGCACTAACTGCTAATGGCCTTCAGCCCACTGATATTAACATGCTGATCCCCCACCAGGCTAATCTGCGCATAGCTCAATTTATTCAGCAGAAATTAAAATTAAAAAATGACCAGGTATTTAATAATATTGATAAATATGGAAATACTACCGCCGCTTCCATTCCAATAGCCTTGTGTGAAGCATGGGAACAGGGAAACGTAAAAGACAATGACCTGGTTTGTTTAGCCGCGTTTGGCAGCGGTTTTACATGGGGAAGCGTATTATTGAGATGGTAGAATTTGGGTATAATGTCCCGGATGTGAATAATGAGAATATGAAAAATGTTTTTCCTTTTATTTTTTTATTAATGGCAGTTTTTCCCATAATGAAGCAGGATGGTGATAGCTGGAAGATTAGCTTTGCCAACAAGATACTTCTTGTGGCCAATGAAGAAGATCAATCAAAAAATATCGTTTCAATCCGGGTTGCTGATCTTAACAAACCAGGGAACTGTTTTACAATTTCTTACCTTGACCTGAATAAGCCAGCTAAAAAGAAATGGAAACGGTCTATACTTATTTTTGATGAATCAGATAACGAATTATTAAAAAAAGAAAGTTCTTCAATCAAACTTTCTGCTGCTGAATTAGGTGATTTATTTAAAGAAAATAAATTAATTAAAATATTCACGGTATCTGTCCCTTCTGATCCGGCCGAAGCTGCCCTGGTGCGCATACGAAGAGTTCATCTGTGTACGCTGGAATTAAAATAAGGAATGCAGCAACGAATCATTTATATCATCAACCCAATCGCCGGTACCCGCACAAAAAAGGACCTTCGGCAAATCGTAGAAAAAAATACAAAAAAGAAGGGCATATCTTTTCATTTATTTCCTTCCGTTGCTGATGGTGATTATTCCTTTTTGCGATCTATTATTACTGAAGAGAAAATAACCGATGTTGTAATTGCAGGTGGTGATGGTACAGTAAGCCAGGTGATCAGCAGCCTGATGATGACCGATGTAAATTTTGGAATCCTTCCCTGCGGTTCAGGGAATGGCCTGGCCTTCGCCGCCAAAATTCCCAAAAACCCGGAGAAAGCACTGGACATTATTTTTAACGGGAAAGCTTCCGCAGTGGATGGATTTTATATCAACAACCACTTTGCCTGTATGTTATGCGGTGTGGGTTTTGACGCAAAAGTAGCTTACGAATTTTCTCAACAAACTAAACGTGGATTAAAGACATACGCATCCCTCATCAGCAGGCATTTTTTTTCCATGCGACCCTATCCTTTTACCATTGAAGCCAATGGTCTGGAATTTTCAACGGAAGCATTTTTTATAAGTATTGCTAATAGCAACCAGTTTGGAAATAATTTTACTATTGCCCCGCAGGCTCTTCTTGCAGATGGATTTTTAGATATTGTTATTGTGAAAAAAACAGCCAAACCTGTTTTTTTGTACAATATTCTGAAACAAGTATTTGCAGGGAAATCTAAAAAAATTGAATCCGCATTGGAACTTCCGGTTATCTATTTCCAGGCCAATAAAATAATAATTAAAAATGATTTACTGGCCCCGATGCATATTGATGGCGAACCTGCAGAAGCACCGGAAGAACTTAGAATCGAGATCAGAAGAAAATGTTTCAGATTGATACAACCTGCATAGCAGCGCTCAGAAAAAAGAATGGCATGTGTTTAAACCTGGTTAGGTTAATCATTACCCAACAACTGTTTTAACCGTTCAAAGCTTTGTTCATTTGCGGCAGAGTTAACCGATGAAATAATATCTTTTTGTTCTCTCTTGCTCAGGTGAAAATTAAGGGCGGCTTTATTTTCCTGTTTATCGGTGGCATATTGAAACAGGATTTTATGAACTATTCTTCCCGGATGTTCGCTGTAGTAGCTGAGCATGTCATTCTGAAAATATTCCATCATCTTAAACCAATTATGCTGTAATAACAGAAAGGGTTTTGTTACATGATCGGTAATATCATCTGACATATACGGAAACTCCCAACCACCCGGGCTGCGATCCCTTATTTGAATCAATAAAACGCCGCTGGTGTTGGCTGATATCCAATCATCAAACGCTTCCAGGAACCGTAAAGAGGTTTCCTGCCCGTAATTATCTCTTAAACCTGCATCCATAACATCAATTACCGGATTGGAGGGCAGCCATACATTGGGTAAAACAATCGGATAAGTTGCATTCATTCGCATGGCAGTGAGGATACGTAAATTGTATGGATCCTGTTTTGCAAAAAAAGAAGCAAAGTCAATTACATCAGGATCCATAACGGGGATGCGTGAAGTATCCTGCCATCCCTGCATCATAAAGCTTACGGGCTGTGTACTGATAATTAACTTTCGGCTATCTCTTGTTACTACAGAGTTATAAAACATCAATGGAATATTTGCTGCTTTTTCATCGGCTGCATAATCCTTCAGTTGTTTGTTTAATAAGCCCCTTGTATTCATATTCAGCTTTTCTTCAAAAGCATAACCCCTGTCTTTTACATACTTGTATTCATTAACTTTAAATTTTTGCGCAGGTGCAATAAGATCTCTTGCTACAAAAGAAGAAAATACAGGATTCAGCACATCACCGGCAATATCTTCAATATATTTTTTATCCTGAAGGTTAAAGTTTTTCCCCATTTGACGCTGCAGGTACAATTCCCGGAAATAAGTGGCGCCTATCATACCACCTGAAGCACCATTGA
>JBPPMM010000678.1:0-2321 GCA_051306075.1 Chitinophagaceae bacterium | reverse complement strand
GAATAAGGAGGCGGAGAAATTACTAAACGCAAAACGGGTTAGTTTCGACGAATTACTGCAATTGAGTGATGTACTTTCCGCTCATTGTGCATTAACAGATGAAACAAAAGGAATTTTTAATAAAAATTCTTTTGCGAAAATGAAACCTTCCGGCATTTTTATTAATACCGCAAGAGGCCCGGTTCATAATGAGGAAGACCTTATAGAAGCATTAAGATCGGAAACCATCTGGGGTGCCGGGCTTGATGTTACAAACCCGGAACCCATGAATGCAGACAATCCATTACTTGAAATGGAAAATGTTTCCGTGCTTCCCCATATTGGTTCTGCCACCATTGAAGCCAGGAATGAAATGTCCAGGTTAGCGGCTATAAATATCATTGAGTTTTATAAAGGCAATAAGATTCCGAATATTATTAATCCGGAAGTAATGAAAAGTTAGCCCAATATTATTTATGGATTAATCCCCCATGAGTTAAAAATAAAATTGTTCATCAGGGTTCCAGGAGAATCCGGAAACGTTTGGATAAGGTGTCAGCGATAGTTCCATCATTTTTCCTGTAAATAAAATGGGCGGCCATATCTTTTCTTTTTTCAACAAAAGCGATAGCTTTTTTCAATCCCATTGCCATCAGGGCATTGTCATATCCGTCCGCAGTAATCGCATCTTTTGCAAATACGGTTACACTTATTAGTTCATTTTGCAAGGAATAACCTGTCTTTGGATTAATGAGATGAGAAATTTTGTTGCCCTTGTTTTCATAGTAACGACGATAATTACCAGACGTAGTGATAGCCCCATGTTCCAGGTAAACCACTTTTTCAATAGTAGAAAATGGCGCTTCTTCCCCCGGTGTTTCAATGCCTACTGACATTTTTTTATTTCCGGGTTTACGTCCTTTAATTCTTATTTCACCTCCCAATTCTATAACATAATTTTTTAAACCCCTGCTCTCAAAAAAATCAGCCAGTACATCTACGCTGTAACCCTGAGCTATACCATTTGCATCCAGTTGTACACAAGGTTTCTTTTTCATTAATTTTTTTCCTTCCCAATAAAGTAAACCGGAATTCACACAAGGCAAAATATTTTTTATTGTTACACTATCAGGAATGGCAGTTGCTTTGGCAGGGCCAAATCCCCACAAACTTGTAAGTGGTTCCACCGTTATATCAAATAACCCATTTGTCTGACGATAAATTTCAATAGCTTTTTTTACAACTTTTGTAAAATGGAAATCGACCAGCATTCCATTCTTTGAATGGTTAAACTGGTTAATGACCGAGTAAGATTTGTATAAAGAAAGGGAGCTATCTATTTTATCCAGAATGCTATCCACCTGTGCTTTGTAAACCACACTGTCGCTTGCATAATAAATAATGTGGTAAGTGGTTCCCTGGGCCAAACCATTTATTTGTATTTTTTTAAACCCGGAAGATTCAGTAAATGAAATTGAAAATAAGGCAAAGGAGAAAGAAAGAAAAAAACGGTTCATGCTGCAAACTTATTTCAATTTATGGGAGGATAATTTATACAACAAAAAAAACTTCATCACATGATAAAGATCCTGCATTGGCAATGGGTGGTTTATTGTTATTAAAAGAATCAGGGCCTGAAATTTTTTTCCAAAGCCCTCCACTTATGTCCCATCCGGGTCACTGGACAAACTGCCATCCAGTGAAACACTATCGGTTGGTAAAGTGATTACCTGGTCAGACCCTGCATTAGCTATGGGTTGTTTGTTGCCGCCAATACATCCTTCGCAGGAAAATTCTTTTTTGCAGGAAACCATTATTGAAAAAAAGAAAATGTGGCAAACGAGTTTTACAAGTACTTTCATGATTTAAAATTTTAAAACTCCAGCTTCCACAGCTGATTGGATACAACGCCATTTACATATCCACCTGCTACATAAATTGTATTGTTAACAGAAATGATTGAGGCGCCAACAATATTCAGGTTTAGCACTCCTATTGACCAGGAATTGGTTGCTATATCATAAATGTCGAATTTGTTTGTTTCCAGACCCCAACCTGTAAAAAATACTATTTTATTATTTTTGACAACTGCATCAAAATGGGAATTGGGTTGAAATAAACAGGCATATGTTGAAGTATTGGTAGTCTCATCTCTTATTACAACCTGATCGGTGGTCTGGATATATGTAGCAGGCGAATAATACTGACCACCAGCCCAATAGTTTTTATTTCCTACGGCAATACCTGTTGGCGCCCATCCCTGATCAAAGGGCGGGTTAAAATAATCTACTGTCAAGGTATTGGTAGCTTCATCATATATATCAATATTGCTTACGAAGCGA
>JBPPMM010000667.1:0-3301 GCA_051306075.1 Chitinophagaceae bacterium | reverse complement strand
CGTGCTGCGATCAAACGGTTATTCGCAGTCTCAAGACTATTCTGCGCTTCTCTTAATTGAACCAGTGTGGCGGCACCCAGCTTATAAGTTTGAAATACAATGTCAACATTTTCCCTTGCTAATAAAATATTTTCATCCTGGAGCGCTAATGCTTTTTTTTGCAGCTCATAGGTCTTGAATGCATTGATTACATCAAAATTGATTAGTGAGCGTTGGTTTTCATAAACTAATTGCTGATATTGAATATCCAGTTGCGCCTGTTGAATCAAGCGCTTTGTATTAAAACGGTTGAAGATTGGAACGGAAGCCGTTAATCCATAATTAAGCCCGTTGAATTGATTAAAAAGAGGGGAGAAGGGATTGATGACTTTTTTATTATCCGTCCGGCTGTAATTATATGCTGAGTTGAAAGACAACACGGGGAATCGTTCTGCCTTTCTTTCTTTCAGAGTGAACCCGGCAATATCAATATTTTTTTGAGCGATCAGCAACAGCGGATTATTTTGTTCAATGTCTGCCTGTATTTCTCCCAGGCCTATTCCTGTATTCAGAGGAATAGAATCGCTGACAACAAATGTTGTTCCGGCTGTTACATTCATTACCTGGTTCAATTGTTCTTTTAGCTGGTCTATTAATGTTAATTGTTCAAGTTGTAATGCTCTTTGTTCATTAAGATCCACTTTGCTTTGCAGCAGGTCAGGTTTGATACCGGTTCCAATATCCAACTTATATTGAGAGAGCCTTACTCTTTCTTCATTAAGAGTGATCTGTTCTTCCACGGCTTTTAACTGCTGTTTTTGCCTTACGATATTATAATAAGTGATGATAACGTTGGCGATACTATTGACGACCTGGTTTTTTATTCCCAGCGATCCTAATTGAATATACTCGGCTGCTTTATCCCGGGTAGCAAACATTTTTAATCCATCAAACAAAGTCCAGTTTAAAGCCATAGAAGCTGCTGAATTATGGGAACGGATATTTTTTTGTTCTCTTTTGGACCCATCGGCCAGCGTTTGCCTTTGGTTGTTGCTGTTCCAGGTAGTTCCCAGGTTGCCATTCAATGTGGGAAAGAATGCTGCATTACGAAAAGAATAATCCAATGCAGCTACCATTGAATCATTTTTTGATAATTGAATATCATAATTATTTTGTAAAGCAGTAGCTATTGCTTCTTCCAGTGTCAGCATCTTTTGCGAAGTAGCGGGAAGGCCGGCTAAAATGAAAAAGATGAGAAGAATTACATTTATTTTTTTTTTGTTCCCATTACAGTTATAACCTGATGATCCGGAAGGGGAAGAATGTGAACCATTTTCTTGCTCCGGGTTTATTGTATCGCAATGGCTCATTAGAGAACCAAACGATGAACGGAGCGTCGCAACAGACGATGAAAGTAGTAACATAGCCCGGCTCATTAATTTCTTATTACCCATATTTCCTTACAATTATTCATTTTCAAATGCAGTTAATTTTAAACCGTCTGTGGTAAAGGCTCCTGTTGTGAAAGCTGAGCTTCCTCCTTTAAAGTTGGATAAAGCTTTTCCATTTCGCTCTTCTTTTTTGGACTTGACATGTAGGTGTACATAGCGGGTAAAACATAAAGTGTAAGTATTAATGAGAATAAAATACCACCTACTATCACAACGCCTAAAGGTATGCGGCTGGTGGCTGCAGCTCCTAAAGAAAGGGCAAGAGGTAATGCACCGAGGGACATGGCGAGGCTGGTCATTAGAATAGGCCGTAAACGCTGAGTTGCCGAAAAAATAGCCGCTTCTCTTTTCCTCATGCCGTTGATACGATTCTGGTTGGCAAATTCAACAATGAGGATACCATTTTTCGTCACCAGTCCTATCAGCATGATCATCCCTATCTGGGAAAAAATATTTAATGTATGGCCTAAAATAGATAAGGTCAATACAGCGCCAGCAATTGCCAGGGGAACCGTGATCATGATGATAAGCGGATCAACAAAGCTTTCAAACTGGGCTGCCAGAATTAAGAATATTAATCCCAAAGCCAGCAGAAAAGCAAACATGGTATTACTGCTGCTTTCTTGAAAATCTCTTGATGATCCTGATAAGGAAGTAGCAAAAGTATCATCAAGTAATTTATCGGCGATTGCCTGCATTTCTTCAATGCCATCACCAATCGTTTTTCCCGGTGCCAGGCCCGCAGAAACCGTAGCCGATTTGTAGCGGTTAAAATGGTAAATGGTTGGTGGCGTATTTGATTCTTCTACAGTAACCAGGTTATCCATACTGATCATTTCTCCCCGGTTATTTCGTACAAATAAAACTTTAAGGTCGTCAGGATCATCGCGGTTACTCCGGGCCACCTGGCCCATCACCTGGTATTGCTTTCCTTCTTTTGTAAAATACCCCAACCTCCTGTTACTGTAGGCTAATTGCAATGTCTCTGAAATATCACCAACACTTACTCCCAGTTCACTTGCTTTTAACCGGTCAATCTGTACACGCAACTCGGGCTTGTTAAATTTAAGGTCTGTGTCTACCTGTTGTAACACATCGCTCTTATTGGCTTCCTCCAAAAACTGCGGCAGTATCTGCGTAAGCTTTGAAAAATTATTGTTTTGAATAACAAAAGCAACTGGCTGGCCACCTCTGCGGCTTACCGATATAGTTTGTTCCTGTATAGCAAAAGCCCTTCCCTCATTATATCTTGGCAGGTTGCGATTGACCATATTGACAATTTCCTCCTGTGATCTTTCCCGGTCATGGGGGTCTACCAGCGTAACTCTTACAAATCCGGTATTTGCATTTCCTGATCCTGAAAATCCGGGAGAGGTAACACTTAATACAGTTACTTTTTCAGGAATGGAATCTATCATAAGGTTAGAAACCCGGTCTACATACTTATCCATAGCATCAAAGGAAGTTCCCTCGGGCCCTTGCAGTTGTAAGCGGAACTGGCTGCGATCTTCCATTGGGGCAAGTTCTGATTTCAGATTTCCACCAACAAAAAAAATAATCAATCCGCAGGCTCCGATAACGATAAAAGAAATCCAACGAACTTTCATGAATTGGGTAAGTGATTTCTGGTAACCATTTTCCATGCCGCGGAAAAAAGGCTCTGTTTTATTGTAAAGCCAGGAATGACTATGAATATTTTTCTTACTAAGCTTTACGTTTAACACGGGGGTTAAAGTAAGAGAAACAAATGCTGAGATCAATACAGCACCAGCTACTACTATACCAAATTCCCTGAATAAACTACCAACAAAACCTTGTAAAAAAATGATGGGCAGAAATACAACAGCCAGGGTGATGGAGGGAGCAATTAC
>JBPPMM010000155.1:0-20230 GCA_051306075.1 Chitinophagaceae bacterium | reverse complement strand
TACTGGTTAAATTCTTATGGGAAAAGCCGCCAACCTTCGTATCTCAATGAGGATGTAGTATCATCAACAAAAAGCATGACAGGATTCCGGACACGGGATAATTTTAATTACTTTTTCGCTTTATATTTTTATTGGTTTTTGATCCGGCAGTTTTAGCCAGTTTCGTTATACTGTCATTATCGACTTCGCGGGAATCTTTTTCATCGAGCAACTTCCTTTCATCCTTAGTAATATTTGCATTGAGTTGATCAGCCTTCTTTTCCTGATCATGGATATTTTCGGGTTTCACCGATATAACTATTTCAGGTTTTGGATTGATATCATTTCCTTGTGAGCTTTGGGATTCTTTTCTCTTCGCCATGATCTTCTTAAGTTTAAATTTATTTTGGGGAATCTTCTCCCCACTCTGATACCATGATACAAATTTTTTAAATAGTAAAAATTTATACTCGCATCTCTTGCATTGTCATATAAAACTTGTCTCCATCTATAATAGTGAATTATTTCAATTTGTTTCAGGTTTTAAAATTGTAATTGCGATTCCAATGCTGATAATAATTTTATCAGAACATAGTCCAACTATTACCTATAAAAAGAATAAACTTTTATTCAGGCGTATTTGCGTAGTCCTGATAACACACAAATACGCCTTTAAAGCCTCATCCTGGCTTTTAGCCAACTTATTATTTTCTTGTTTTTGAAACTATCCAGAAAATAAGAACAACGACAAGTGCTACTAAAAAAAAGGCCCACCACATACCGGCTTTGAAAATGGTTTCCACTGCGCCACAACCACTCAGAACAAAAAGAGTAAAAAACAGGATAAATAAAAAGGGAGATAATTTCATTTGTTATTTTTTTTGAATTATAAAAATTCAACTATTGTACCATAATAATTGTATGAAAAAACGGGGAAAAGAGTAACCTCAGGAATAGCGGATGTTCCTATCCGGTATATTTTAAGAAAGAATAAAAAGGGATAAAGTATGAAATTTTTAAAAACTCAATTCCTGAATTCCTGGCTGATCATAAGTCCATAAAATCCTCCATCTAGGACCCCAATACCCAGGCGACCAAATGAGGGATGCAGGATATTTGCTCTATGGCCAGGGGAGTTCATCAGGTTGGTATGGGCAATTTCCAATGTTTGAGCAAGTGCAAGATTTTCTCCCGCGTTTAAAAACCGAACACCGGATGCTCTCATTCTGTCGAAGGGTGTTTTGCCTTCAGGAGTATTATGAGCAAAATAGCCGCGAACAAACATATCCCTTGAGTGAGCTCTGGCAACTCTCGTTAATTCAGGATCATTTTTTAATAGCGGCAGTCCTTCTTTTGTCCTTTCTATATTTACCAATTCAAGCATTTTTTCTTCCAGAAAAGGACGAACTACTGCTTTATTATATGTAAATCCCAGGGGTACTTTTTTATTTGAAGCCGGATTCACCATCAGGCTGTTCATGGTATGACGAACGGCTTCATCAAAAACGGGAGCAAGTTTTTTATTGGCCCATTCCGATTGCATGGCAAGTGATGTAGCCCATTTGCTATTTCGTGTTTCCTGGGTTATATTATCCTTTAATGGAAGAGCAAGTAATAGTGCTGATAGAATTATGGCAATTATCCAACCGTTAAAGGCTCCCGGTATGATACCCAGGAATTTATTTACCATATTATGATTGCTATGTTCGGGAACAGACCGTGTAACAAAATGAGTGATTGCATTTATGGCAATACGGGCAACAAAAAGAGTGAGCAGAAACGAAACAGGCAATAGCCAGACAGGAAGGTCCAGGAATGAGTCCAAAGCACGGGCG
Source organism: Chitinophagaceae bacterium (assembly GCA_051306075.1). Taxonomy (GTDB): domain Bacteria; phylum Bacteroidota; class Bacteroidia; order Chitinophagales; family Chitinophagaceae; genus Terrimonas_B. Next base: position 18,416 of record JBPPMM010000155.1, on the reverse strand, counting down.
GTATAACTATAAAATAAATAAGCCAGTATGAAACTACCGATCCAGCCAGCCAGATCCAATGAGCCTAATATAAATCCACGACTAATGCCGGCCCAGGTGGCAAAAACTATTACAAGAAGCAATGAAATATCAATCCAGTTCATGCTAAAATTTATAGAGAAATAAAACAATTTACATGCCTTCACAGTTCATGCTGACTTACAGAAAACAAATAATTAGAAAACATAGTATTTGGAAAATGTTAATCTTATAAGTGAACTGCAGATCCATTTCAAGGACTGTTTACCAGGAGTTCTAGTTGCAGGATGATTCCATTTGCTTTACAAAATACGATCTGTATTTTTTTGATTTAGGGTCCATGCATCCTTCCAGGTTTAGTAGTTTGATGTTCCTGAAATCAACTGGCTGGCCTTCACTTTGCAGGGCAATAAATCCTTCTTTCAAAATTTTACCATCCGGTTTTTGAGCCGGATCAAACCGGTTGACAACCGGTCCTCCAATTTGTGGTTGAGAATATTTTAAAACTGTATCTCCGTTGATGATATGAATAATCAATGAATCACCAAGGGCAATTAATTCGGCGCTAACCCATTGGTTGCCGGCGAAGGTTTTGGAGCTGGATTCAATACAATGCCGCGTATCTAATTTACCTTCATACACTACATGGGTTCCTGGTGAACACATGTTACCTGTAGGGCGGGGTTTACCATCTTCTAAACCTGCAAGTAGTTGCATTTCGATAGATATGGGCCAGTCCTGTTCTTTAAGAATTTGGCGTGGATCCTGGGAATGAAACATAATTCCACTATTCAATTTGGTGTAAACCGGTGCATCTTTACTCCACTCATCTGCAAAGCGATATTCCAGTTTAAGGTGGAAATATGAAAAAGGCGTTTTATAATAAAGGTGTCCAAATCGTTCGTTGAATTGGTCGTAGTGATTATAACGGATTTTTAGAATGCTATCTTCTACCCGAAAAGTATTGCCAAAGTTGTCTCCGGTCTCATGATGATGGATTTTAACCATCCAATCATTAATATCCTTGCCATTAAAAAGCCGGATCCAATCCTGCTTTTCCGGTTTTTGAGCATCTGAAGTACAAGAAAAAAAGAAGGATAAGGCCAGAATAATAAAGCTGAGGTGGTGCTGTCGCATGCTGTTTAATTAAAGAAAGTAAAGAAGTTAAAAATAAAGGTATTAGTTGTTTTTCAGGACTTTCTGTAAAAGTTCTACATTCTTTATATTCTTTGGTTTGGTTTCTGCATAGGGGTTTTTCCTGATAAATTTTCCAGGGGTATAAAATATTAAGCAAATAATTACTATTTTGTCAGGAACCGTCCTTTTGCAACCTAAACATCCGCCTTATGAACTATATTGAGTTATTGCAACCCCGCAATGAGTATTTTAAGACCATTCGTTCGAAGCTAACAGAGTTTCTGAAATTAATAAATAATAATTTGTTGACGTTTTTACATAAAGTGAAGGGGATAGGAGTTTCGGACGAAATGAATGAATATGAAAAAAGCAGGTTAGGGATTTTTAATTACCTCAATCTTTTTCAACTCATTTCCGGCATCATAGTACCTATATTAGGAATTTTCCAGGGAGGAAAAATACCAATTTCAGGTTGGTTGATAGCCTGTTTGCCCCCATTATTAAGCATTTTTATTTTATACCTTAACAAGCGGCAAAAATTCCAGGATGCATTAGTCGTATATTTTATATTCTATCCTTTTTTTACATGCCTCAGTTACATTAACGGAATAAATTTCGGGATTGAATTATCATTTATTCTTTATGGCGTATTAGCAGTTTTTTTTATTCGTGATATTGGTTATATGATCTTTTCCATCAGTTTCTCAATGATCAGCTATTTCATTTTGACCGTAGTTTTAAAAAAATATCCCTATCAGCTGGAACAAATCAATTACGTAGGATATCTGATTAATCAGTCGCTCGCCATTATTTATATTTTTTACGGGCTTTACCTCATTAAAAAGGAAAATACAAATTACCAGGCAAGCATGCAGATACATAATGCGGTTCTAAAAAAGAATAACGGAGAGATACAAAAGCAGGCACAGGAATTGGACGAATTAAACTCGTTAAAAAGTAAATTATTTTCTGTCATTTCCCATGATCTTAAGGCACCTATGTATGCGCTACGCAACCTGTTTGATGATATGCAGAAACTAGATATGCCGGCAGAAGAAATAAAGTCCATGATTCCCGATGTAAAAAATGATCTGAATTTTACCGTAAGCCTGATGGATAACCTGTTACAATGGGCCAAAAGCCAGATGCAGGCTCACACAGTGAATGCTGATTTTATAAACGTAAAAGAGATGATAGAAGAGGTGATGAAATTATTGTATTTGCAGGCTGAGGCAAAAAAAATACACATTGAAAATAAGGCGTCTGACGGATTTTTAGCCTGGGCCGACCGCGACATGATCAATCTTGTATTGCGGAACCTTGTTTCCAATGCAATAAAATTTTCTCCTTCGGGAGCAAAAATATCAATTGGTACTTTTGACCAATCTCTTTTCACTGAAATATATGTAAAGGATTCTGGAAAAGGTATCAGTAAGGAAGAATTACAAAAGATTGGCGGACAGGAATTTTACAGCAGTAACGGAACCGCCCAGGAGCAGGGTACCGGCCTGGGGCTTATGCTTTGCAAAGAATTCTTAGCAAAAAATAATGGGAAGCTTACTATTCAGAGTGAACCGGGTAAAGGGAGTGTTTTTTCATTTATCTTACCAAAACCTTGATATATTCATCTTTTTATATATTATCCAATTTGTCTTCTTCTATTAAATGTTGTTGCCTACCAGGTTAATTGTTCAATTAATAAAATTTCTTTTTTCGTTTGAATTTTTAACAAAAATATTTAGTTTCGTATCCTGCACAGCCGAAGCGCTATAATACTCCCGTTGGGATTCCTTTAAAAAACCCTCAAATAACAAAAATGAAGACCAGAGTTAATTATGGCGAGAATTTTACTATTTCTCATTTTACAGGGTTTTTTGTTGACTTCAATTCAAGCACAATCTTTTACGGTTGATGACTTGATGACCCTGGCTTCTTTGTCTCCAAAGAAATTTGATAATTACATGAATGAAAAGGGATATTTATCCGGAGGCAAGAAATTGCAGGATGATGCGATGGCCTTTACCTTTTTTGAAAAAATTAAATTAAGCCTGGAAGATACTATCATTCAAAACCGGAGCGTAGGTCTTTATAAAAAGGATAACGCCTTTTGTTTTTCCTATAAAACAACTTCCCGGGATGAATATCAAGAGGGCCTTGAAAGGTTAAAAAAAGGCAATTTCTTTTATGGAGAAAATAAAGATCCCAATATAGTTCCCAGTTTGTTTCAGAAGAGAAACCTCACCGTTCAAATAAATACAGAAATTGAAAATGGTTGTACTGTATATTCCTTTACATTAAAGAAGCAGCAATTACCGAATAATGTTCAGTTTGCTGAAGACCTGCTGGGCTTTGATTCACATGAATACCTTCTGGCTTATTTTGGAGAGCAGAATGTTAAGAAAGATGTTTACTATTTTTCTGAGAAAAAAGTCAAGAAATGCTCCGTGCTGTATGGCAATAGCAACCAACAGGCAGTTTTTGTGTGGGACGATGAAAATAATTTATGTAAGCTGTCCTATATATTGATTAGCGGTATCTTGCCTACTGAAAGTTATCTTCCGTTTAATGATAATATCAGCCGAAATAAATGGGCTTTCAGAAGTGGTATTTTTTCTGGCATGAGTATAAGGGATCTTCTTCGCTTAAATGGTAATAACTTCAGATTCTATGGAGTTGATTCTGAATTTTCGTTGATGGTGGAACCGGAAATTACCGGTAACCTCGATTTTAAGAAGATCGGAATTATGCTGACAAGCATTGATGGTACCGGGCCAGCCCTATTAAATAAAATGAAAATCAGTGCAGAAGAGGCTGTAGAAAGTCGCATTGCCCTTCATGTATTTTATATAATGCTTACTCCATAAAGTAAGCAAGCTAAATACAAATAAAATATTGTTTCCTTATCAACGCTCCTTATCAACACATAGAGAAAACCTTTCCTTTTATCGTCAAAAAGTAACTCATCCTCCCGCTCATGTCGTTGTGTTGACAAACCATTATACCTCACTTTCCAAATAACTTTCTACAGGTTCGCAAGTGCAAACCAGGTTCCTGTCTCCATGCGTATTGTTAACTCTGCCTACTGCTGGCCAGAATTTATTGAGAGTAACGAAAAATTTAGGAAATGCGGCTGATTGTCTTGAATAAGTATGATTCCATTCATCCGCGGTAATCACAAATTGAGTATGGGGTGCATTTTTTAAGACATTGTCCTTTTTGTCAACCGAACCATCTTCTATTGCTTTTATTTCTTCACGTATTGAGATCATGGCATTACAAAAGCGGTCAAGTTCTGCTTTATCTTCACTTTCTGTCGGTTCTATCATGATTGTGCCCGGGACAGGAAAGCTCATTGTCGGAGCATGAAAGCCATAATCAATTAATCGTTTCGCAACATCCTCTGCCTCTATTTCCGCTGACTTCTTAAAAGGTCTCAGGTCTACAATAAATTCATGTGCACACAAGCCATTATGATTAGTGTATAATATTCCATAATGTTCTTCCAGTCTTGCCCTCATATAATTGGCATTTAATATGGCATATTCAGTAGCATTTTTTACACCCGCATTGCCCAGCATTCTTATATATCCATAACTGATGAGAAGAATACTGGCAGAGCCATACGGAGCAGATGAAACGGCTCCATGCCATTGTTGATTTTTCCTTAGTTCGGTATTACCTGGAGTTGGTTCTGTTCCTGTTATTGATACATGCCCGGGTAAATAAGGAGCCAGGTGTTTTTTTACACAAATAGGTCCCATTCCCGGACCTCCTCCGCCATGAGGTATGGCAAAAGTTTTATGCAGATTCAGGTGGCAAACATCGGCACCTATCAATCCGGGTGCAGTTATCCCAACCTGCGCATTCATATTTGCTCCATCCATATAAACCTGACCGCCGTGCTGGTGAATAAGAGCATTGATTTCTTTTACCGATTCCTCATATACGCCATATGTGCTTGGATAGGTAATCATTATACCGGAAAGATTTTCACCATGGCGTTGTGCTTTTTCTTTTAGATCATCTACATCAATATATCCATTCTCCAAAGCTTTTACAACAACCACTTTCATACCAGCCATCACTGCCGAAGCCGGGTTGGTACCATGTGCAGAAATAGGTATAAGCATTACATTGCGATGATGATCTCCACGACTTTGATGGTAGGCTTTAATGGTGAGTAAACCAGCGTACTCACCCTGCGCACCACTGTTAGGTTGCAGGCTGCAGGCATCAAATGCAGTTATTTCACAAAGATATTTGCTTAATTCATTAACGATATATTGGTAGCCTTTACATTGACCATTGGGGGCAAAGGGGTGGATTTTGCTCCAATGTGCCCAGCTTAGTGGCATCATTTCGGAAGCGGCATTTAATTTCATTGTACAGCTTCCAAGAGAAATCATGGATGTATTCAGCGAAAGATCTTTGTTTTCAAGCAATTTAATATAGCGCATCATCTGGCTTTCGCTGCGATGAATATTGAATACAGGGTGCGTTAAGTAAAGTGAGCTTCTGGTCAAAAGCTCCGGAATGTGCAGTAACTCTTCATCTTGATTTATATCGAACGCAACAGCATCTGTGTCATTTTCAAAGCAATTGATAAGATCATAAAGGTCTTCCGTTGAGGTTGTTTCATCCAGCGAAATTCCAATATGGTTATCGTCAAAATAACGGAGATTTATATGTTGCCTTTCAGCCTTTTTTCTAATAGATTCCAACTCATCAGTCCTTACTACTATCGTGTCAAAGAAATCTTGTGATACCAATTCAAAACCTCTTTGCTCTATTGCTTCGGCCACTGTTTGGGTTAGCACGGCCACCCGTTTTGCAATATTTTTTAAACCTTCGGCTCCATGATAAACGGCATACATCGCAGCCATATTAGCAAGCAATGCCTGTGCGGTACAAATATTGGAAGTCGCTTTTTCTCTTTTTATATGCTGCTCTCTTGTTTGTAAGGCCATGCGCAAAGCCCGGTTTCCCTGTGCGTCAATGCTAACGCCAATGATGCGGCCCGGTATATTTCTTTTAAAGTCTTCTTTGGCTGAAAAGAAAGCGGCATGGGGACCGCCATAACCCAGGGGCACGCCAAACCGTTGAGAGGAGCCAATTGCTACATCTGCTCCCAATTCGCCGGGAGGAGTAAGGAGAGTGAGGGCAAGAAGATCTGTGGCCATAACAACCTTTGCTCCGGTCTGATGCGTTTTTGCAATAAATTCGCGATAATCTTCTATTGATCCCTTATCATTGGGATATTGAACAATAGCTCCAAAAAAAGAATTATCAATTGTAGCATTTTTGTAATCTCCTGCTACAATTTCAATTCCTACAGGTATTGCCCTGGTATTTAATACATCCCTGGTTTGTGGAAACAGGTTGCTGTCTACAAAGAATTTGGGGCGTTCAATGTGATCCTGTTTATTCAGAAAGTTAAAAAACATCGCCATCGCCTCAGCTGCGGCAGTTGCTTCGTCAAGTAATGATGCATTTGCAATGGGTAAGCCAGTGAGGTCGCTTACCATAGTTTGAAAGTTCAATAAACTTTCCAATCGTCCTTGGGATATTTCAGCCTGGTAGGGAGTATACTGGGTATACCATCCCGGATTTTCAAAAATATTTCTCAGTATAACAGAAGGCGTAATGTTATCATAATATCCCTGCCCGATATAATTAGAAAAAACCTTGTTCTTTAGTGACACTTCTTTTATATGTTTCAGATATTCATGTTCACTCATAGCTTCTGGCAAATTCAATTCATGACTCATACGGATAGAAGCTGGTACCGTTTTTTTAATTAATTCCTCTATATTGTTTAATCCCATCGATTTCAGCATGCCTTTTGAATCAGCTGTAGCCGGACCGATATGACGGGCGATAAATTCTGTGGATTGTTGTTCAAAAAGCGTCATTGCCAGTTATAATTTATTTTAATATATACCTAAGGAAATTTAAATAGTAATTTATTCGGTTGTGAAATGCGGGCAAAGTTACGGGAGGAAGAGGATAAAAAAAGAGTATCATAAAACTGTGGAAAATAGGTTGGATAAATAGTCTACCAATTGCTAAAAAGGACAATATCTAATTAACTTTTAGGACATTTTTGAAATTGAATTGACATTACTTTGCAATATGAGCGATAACCTGCTTAAAAACTGGCAAAAAAAATCGGGTGAAAGGCAGAAACTTTACAAGCAATACCTGCATAGGGCCAATAAGAATTCCTTGCTTAAGCAATTACCTGATCTTCACAACGAAGCGTTTGATAAAATTGATTGCCTTCAATGTGCAAATTGTTGTAAAAATTACTCGCCCAGGTTTAAAACAACAGATATTAAAAGAATTGCGAAGCATCTGGGAATGAAAGAAGGCGTTTTTATGGATACGTATTTAAGTGTAGATGAAGACGGCGACTTCGTAGCCAAAACCAAACCTTGTCCTTTCTTAGCCCCGGACAATCTTTGCAGCATTTATGAAGAGCGACCTTCGGATTGCCGGCGTTTTCCTTACACGGATGAAGATGTGATCTATAAACGCCAGGCTCTGACTTTGAAAAATTCAACTTTTTGCCCTATCACTTATTATGTTTTGGAAAAATTATTGAGCGCCGGGAAATAGATTTATAATGAACAGGGAATTGAAAATTGAATTAAGACCATATTTTTTTGTTCCTCATTTTTAATCAGGCCACTTACCATTCTTCAATATTCAAATTTTCTCAATGAAGGCGCCTTTATCCAGGTAAAAAAGACTACGGCCAATGTCATACAACCACCAAAAACTACAGATGGAACAACTCCCATTAGCCGGGCTGCTAACCCACTTTCAAATTGCCCGAGTTCATTACTGGAGTTAACAAACATGGAGCTCACACTGCTTACCCTGCCCCGCATATGATCAGGTGTTTTTAATTGCATTACCGTGCCGCGAACCACCACACTAACCGCATCCAGCATACCGGCGACCAGGAGTGCAAAAAATGAGAGAACAAACCATTTGGATAATGCAAAAAGTATGATACAAATTCCAAACCCGGCAACAGATAATAATAATTTTTTTCCCTGTGCATTTTTTATTGGAACAATAGTAAGAATTACAACTACCGTGATAGCGCCTATGTCAACGGCTGCATTGAGCCAGCCAAAACCCATCGGTCCTATGTTAAGAATGTCTTTTGCATACACAGGTACCATGGCTACTGCGCCCCCAAAAAGGACAGCAAACATATCGAGCGATAAAGCGGCAAACAATTCCTTAGTTCTGAAAACAAAATGCAATCCTTCTTTCACACTTTCCCAGGTACGTACTTCAGACTTTTTTGTCAGTGAAGGTTTTGGTTTTAACCGGGTAAGGATAAATAATGCCACCACCAGGAGGCAGCAAATAACGATCATGGTTCCCATATTACCCAGGATAGCAATCATAAATCCGCCCGATGCATGGCCGGTTACAGAGGCTGCAAGCCAGCTTCCCTGGCTCCAGGTAGTAGCATTTTGCAAATAGTGCCTGGGAACAATGGTAGCAATTAAAGCGCTGAAACTGGGTCCGGCAAAGGAGCGTACAATACCAGTACAAAAAATAACTGAGTAAATTAAATATGTGATGTGCTGTGGATTAGTATGATCATGGATAAGAGGAGTAGAAAGGAAAAGTAAAATGGACGCCAGGCAGATATAAAAGAAAATACACTTCAGCAATAGTTTTCTTTTTTCACTTACATCAATTATATGACCGGAATATAGTGCCATGGACAGAGCAGGAATTACTTCTGACAGACCGATCAGACCGATTGCAAAAGGATCATTCGTTAATTCATACACCCACCAACCTACCAGGGTGCTCATCATGCGAAGTGCCGTAATAAAAGTGAACCGGCCCAATACCAGGTTTTTATATTCTGGAATCCGAACCGCTGCAAAGGGATCATCAGTAACCTGCGCGATAGATTTGTCATCCATTGGAATGTGAAAATATGAAAAAAGCCAGGGTGGTTAATAGAAAATCTAACCGGCATCTTAAATCCAAACCGCAATAAAACCAGCAGAATTTATTTGATTAAATAATACAGTTTGTAACAAGAATGATAGTTACATCTTATAATTAATGTGTGGTCAGGTTAATGTAATGTATTGTTGCCTGTTATCAAATTCCTTGTCTAAAGTATCAGTTATAATTTTCAAATGATTGCTGTTGCTTAAGAAATCTGCATGGGTAGCGTCTACAAAAAGTGTTTTAACATCATGCTGCCTGATATAATTTGTATAGGTTTCCTGGATGCTGAGCAGGTAAGAGTCGGGTATTTTTTGTTCATAAGAGCGGTTTCGCTTTTTGATATTTGCCTGTAATTTATTTATGGGAGCATGCAGGTAAATCAGCAGATCAGGTTGTATCAATTGCTGGTGAATAATATCAAACAACCGCTGGTAAAGCCGAAACTCATCTTCTGGTAGTGTTACCCTGGCAAACAATAAGCATTTGGTAAATAAATAATCGGAAATGGTCAGGTGTTGAAACATATCTTTTTGCTGCAACAATTCTTTTAATTGCTTGAATCGTTCAGCCATAAAAAACAATTCAAGCGGAAAGGCATATTGTTCCTGGTTTTCGTAAAATTTGGGCAAAAAAGGATTGTCAGCAAATTCTTCAAGAATCAGTCGGGCATTGTAATGTTTAGAGAGCAGGTGCGCAAGCGTGGTTTTGCCTGCGCCTATATTTCCCTCAATAGTGATGAAATTATACTTCATGTTGGTGATAAGAAAAACGAAACTTATTTAAAAGGCAAAGTAAATGAAATGAAAGTGGATGGTCCGTTGGCCGAATATATTGTGGATAAATCCATGAGGCTGTTTCTGATAAACAATTGTTTACTTAACCCCTATGGGTTTGGATCAATAAAATTTAGATACTTTTAAATTATCAGGACAAATAATGAGCAATTCTGTAATTGTCTTTTTTAGTATGGGGTGTATCCTTGTTGGAGCTATTTCGGCTAAAGGAACCAGAACAAACTGGCGGTTTTGAATTTCAGGGTGTGGTATTTTCAACCGGGGCATATCGTGTATCTCATCATTGAATAATAAAATGTCTATATCTATCAGGCGTGGTCCGTATTTTTCCTTCCTTATCCTGCCGGTTTGTTTTTCTATATCCTGTAATTTTTCTAATAAGTGTTGGGGATTACAGATAGTTTGTATTTCCAGTACCTGGTTTAAGAATTGGGGTTGATGTATTTGGCCCCAGGCCTCGGTTTCATATAAAGAGGATAAACCGGTAATATCGCCGCATTGCTCCTGGATTCTCTTATAAGCCCTGGCCAGGGTTTCTTCCCTGGCGCCCAAATTGCCGCCTGTCAATAAATAAGCTGTATTCATAATAAATTGGATAAGTTGATCAATGAAACGTTCTTCATTTTGCCCATTAACCTGTCAGCTTTCTTTACTAACCGACGACCAAATATCTTTATTTTTGGAATTCAATAATTTATTAACTGATGCGGAATTTTTTTAAAATATTATTAGCCTCATTTCTTGCCCTGGTAGTTTTTTCACTGCTGGCCGTCTTTTTCCTTGTTTCTATGGTAGGAGGTATGGCTTCAAAAGACAAACCCAGGGTAGAAGCCAAATCAATACTTCTATTGGATCTTTCCCAGCATTATAAAGAGCAGGTGAACCAATATCCTTTATCCTTTCTTGGCGGCAGTGAAAAAGATGTACCCGGCTTATACGATGTGATCCGGTTATTACGAATTGCAAAGACGGATAAAAACGTTGCAGGTATTTATATAAAAGCTAATAACAATCCCAATGGGTTTGCTGCCAGCGAGGAATTAAGAAATGCATTGATAGATTTTAAAATAAGCGGCAAATTTGTTTTGGCACATGGCGATATCATTACTCAAAAGGCATATAGTGTTGCTAATATTGCAGATAAGATTTACGTAAGCCCGCAGGGTTATGTTGAATGGGCTGGATACAGCGTTGAATATGCTTTTTTAAAAGGCACTTTACAAAAATTGGAGATTGAGCCTCAGGTATTTTATGCCGGCAAGTTTAAAAGTGCCACTGAGCCTCTGCGTACAAGTGAGATGACGCCGGAAAATGAATTTCAGACAGCTATATGGCTGAATGATCTGTACAGCGATCTGTTGTTAAAAACGGCCGGAGCTAGAAAAATCGATACAGCAACTCTTCATCAACTGGCCAATGATGGGAAAATTCAAAATGCACAGGATGCACTGGATTATAAATTAATCGATGCACTTAAATATGATGATGAATTAAAGGATGAGATCAAAACAAAAGCCGGAATTGGTAAATTTGATAAGATCAATTTTATAACCATCAATACATACCTGGCGGCTAATAATCTTCATAAAAATGGGGGCGAAAAAATCGCATTGATTTACGCAGAGGGAAATATTGTTGATGGAAAATCAGATGAAGAAATCGGCGGGGAAACCTATCGTAATCTGATCAGGAAGGCAAGACTGGATAAATCCATAAAGGCGATCGTATTCAGGGTCAACTCTGGCGGTGGCAGTTCGATGGCAAGCGAAGCGATCTGGCGTGAGCTTTCCCTTGCAAAAAAAGAAAAACCGGTAGTAGTCAGTTTTGGTGATGTAGCTGCGTCGGGGGGATACTATATTTCCTGTGCCGCTGATAGCATTTTTGCCTTGCCCACAACCATTACGGGTTCCATTGGTGTGTTTGGAATTATTCCGAATATGCAGGCCTTTTTTAAAAATAAACTGGGTGTCACTTTTGATGGAGTAAAAACGGCTCCCTTTGCGGATGCAGGCAATGTTTATCGTCCGCTAAATGAAAAGGAAAAAAGCATGATACAGGCAAACGTAGATATGATCTACAGCCAGTTTAAACAACGGGTAGCTGACGGCCGGAAAAAGGATACGGCTTATGTTGACAGCATTGCCCAGGGACGGGTATGGACCGGGAAAAGAGCGATTGAAATAGGGTTGATAGACCGCTTTGGCGGTATTGAGGATGCCATCCGTTCCGCAGCCTCTATAGCCAAACTCACTGATTTCAGAATTGTAGAATATCCCGAACCACAGAATATTTTTGAACAAATATTTGGCAAGCAGGATCCGTTGAATTATACTGATAAAATGAAAATGGAATTAGGAGAAGAGAATTTTAAAATTTACCAGGAAATAAAAAGGATAAAAGAAATGAGCAATACCGTACAAGCCAGGTTGCCGTTCCAGTTTTTTATACGGTAGTAATCCTTAACTGACGACGTCAATTTTTTCATTACAAAAAGAATTCAATTCAAATTTTTTCCATTGATGTTTTTCCTTAGACAAGCTCAACCTGCACTTCAATGCATTTCTCGTAGGTTTGCTCACCAATTTTAATAAATGTCTCAACCATATAGTCAGTCTAGAGCCTTGTGGGCTATTACCCGTGCAAGCTTTAAGGCCATTTTTGCTCAACCGATATCAATCGTATTCAGTTTATTGTTCCCTATTATTTTTATTTTGATTTTTGGCGCTTTTGAAAATAGCGGCGTGCCGGTGCAGCGAATAGCAATCCGGCCCGGAACTGATACAGTGAATGCTGTATTTGACAGTTTGCGATCAAATCCTTTTGTTCGCCTGGTAAGAGTTGATGATACCGCTGCCATGCGGGAGGAATTAGTAAAAGGTAAACTAACCGGTATTATTTTCATCAAACCTTTGCGGGATTCAGCAAGTGAAAAAAAATACCTCGTACATGTACAGTCAAGTTCAGCAAGTGGTACCTCCCTTTATCTCTTTTTACAAACATTAGAAAGCCTGACCAATAAAATTGAAATTGCTAAAATTTCTCCGGCTGGTAAACAGTATATCCTTCAACCAGAAATAATAGAAGGGCAAAAATACAGGCAAATAGATTTTATTTTACCCGGCCAGTTAGGTTTTTCTATCCTTTTCGCCACACTGTTCGGAATATCTTTCACTTTTTTTTCCCTCCGGGAGCAGTTGGTTTTAAAAAGATTTTATGCATCACCCGTCAGGCGGATCAATATTTTAATTGGTATTGGCACAAGCCGTTTGTTTTTTCAATTGGTTAATATTGTCATTTTAATTTTATTCGGTTACTTTTTTCTCCATTTCACATTGCAACATGGCGCTCTTACTTTTTTGGAAATGGTTTTATTATCGGTAGTTATGCTTTTCCTGCTGATGGGTGTGGGTCTTATTTTTAGCAGTGTGGCAAAAAGCGATGCATCCATTCCCTTATTCATCAATCTTTTTGGTTTCCCTCAAATGCTTTTATCAGGCACCTTTTTTCCAATCACTGTGTTTCCACAATGGCTTCAGGACATTTGTTATTTCCTGCCGCTTACCCAGTTTAATAATGCTATGAGAAAAATTTCCTTTGAAGGACTTCATTTGTATGATACATGGAGGGAAGTAGGCATCCTGGGTGTTTGGATAATTATTATTTATGTAATCCTGACCAGAGTGATTCGATGGGAATAGTTCCGGTGTATTATTACCGTGTGGTATTAACTTTCCATTCTGATCCGCCAGGTATTACTATTTTAAAAATGAAAAATCCGGGAAACTTTAATTTTTATTTATGCGGTTATTTAAATTACTTTTTATCAGTATCATCCTTTTTTTCCTGCTTGCAACAGCAATCTCCCTTTTATTTCCATCGGACATACGTATATCCAAAGCGATTAACCTGGCTGCTACCCCGGAAAAGATAATCGGGCATATTGATGATATTGGTCAATGGAAAGACTGGTATCCGGGTTTAGATTCCTCCGGGTTTTTTTATGAATCCGGAGTTGTTACCGGATTTTTAAATAAAGACGGTTCAAGGCAGCATATTTCGTTTATTCAAAATAGGAATGATGAGGTTGTTGCAGAGATCCGATCCGGTAAGAAAAAATTAATAAGCGGCTGGAAAACGATCAGCTATCCGCAAACAGATTCCACTACTTTGCAATGGTATATCGATTTTAAATTGGGTTGGTATCCCTGGAACAAGTTCAGAAGTCTTTTATTGGAACCAACATATGGCCCACAGATGGAACAGGGATTAAACAATATAAAAAAATTGGTGGAAGCTGACCGTGCATCATTTAATTGATGGCCTTCTGGCAGGTTATTTGTAGCTTCATGCAAACTTTTAATTATTAAAAAATCTTTTTATGAAATCAGTTTTGCTTTTAGCAGTTGCCTGCTCGTATATGCTTTCAGCCTGCGGTCAGGATGATAAATCAAAAAGGCCAAGTCCTCCTGCACAAGCCAAAGAGACCCTGGCCAGTGGTGCTGTTGTTACTATAGACTATAGCCAGCCTTCTGTAAAAGGAAGAACTATTGGTAAAGACCTGGAACCAAAAGATGGAAAAGTGTGGCGTACAGGTGCAAATGAAGCTACCGTTTTTGAAGTAAACAAAGCGGTTAAGGTTGAAGGCAAGGACTTACCTGCCGGTAAGTATGCGTTGTTTACCATAGCCAATGAAGGCGAGTGGACTGTAATCTTTAATAAAAAAGCGGATCAATGGGGTGCTTACGATTATAAGGAGGCTGATGATGCGCTACGGGTAAAAGTAAAACCGGCCAAAGCGCCGCAGTTTGCTGAGAAAATGACTTTTAATATTGATAAAAATGGAACGGTTACCTTGCTTTGGGCTGATACAAAGGTTGATTTCAGAGTAGGATAAACAAATAAAGTATTTACCAGGCCGTCTCGTTTTTAACGTGACGGCTTTTTTATTTCATGTTGCCAGTTGTTTTTTTTAAAGCTCGGATACTCCTGAAAATGATTTTATTTTTTCATTTGTTTATTTTTTCTTGTTTTTAGGCAAATGGAATTTGCCAGATCATCATCATCCCGGTTTGTGAACGAAAATTCAGTCATGGACATTTCATTTATTTATCTTGGGCTTTTCAGGTCCTGTACATGCAACGAATCTCACCCGCTTCTTGTCAGGGTTAACATCTGAATAACATGGATCATCAGAAACTTGTACATGATTGTCTTAAGGGCAAGCCACAGGCGCAACGGGAATTATATGAGCATTTTTCTGAAAAAATGTTGGGCGTTTGCTATCGCTATACGCGGTCTCTTCGGGATGCGGAAGATGTACTACAGGAAGGATTCATAAAGGTATTCCATAATCTCAGGCAATATAAAGCGGAAGGCGAATTGGGCGCATGGGTTCGGCGTATTATGGTAAATACAGCGTTGAATTATTTGAAGCGTAACCGCAAATACCAGGAAGAAATGTTTTTTACCGAAGAGTATATGCACCCCGTAGCAACGGACGATCCGAATGTGCGGCTGCAGGCAAAGGAAATTGCTGATCTCATCCGCCAGTTGCCACAAGGATACCAGGTGATCTTCAATCTTCATGCGGTGGAAGGGTTTTCGCATGTGGAAATCGGGGAAATGCTGGGCATCAGTGATGGTACGTCCAGGTCTCAATATTCAAGAGCCCGGAATCTGCTCATTACCTGGATAGAAAAATATTCAATTGACAAAAAAAGTTCAAGGTATGCAGGAAAATAAATTTGAAAACAGGGTTCAGCAGGAGATGGACGAATTCAGGATTCGTCCTTCCGGTTCTGTTTGGGAAAAAGTAGAAGAAGAACTAAGAAAGAAAAAGAAAAGAAGAGTTGTCTTTTATTTATTTCTTCTTACCGGGCTTGGCCTCATAGGCTATTCCGGATTGCTAATTCATAATTATTCAAATTCAAATATTATTCAGCATGCTGCTACCGGTACACAGCAAGTGAAAAAAGAGGCCGTCGAAGATAATGTTGCATCGGCAACGTTGGAAAACGGAAATGGGGATTCCAGAAAAGTGACCAGGGGGGAGCAATCAATGCCAACGGATAAAAATCTTTCAATTCAAAAAGTAGCTGATGAAAACGCAAAAAAGAAAACAATTAGCAAGCCATATGATGTAAGCAAACAGGGAAGAAGCAGTAATAAGAAAATAAATAACAAAATACCGTCCACTAAATCGATAAATAAGGATAACGATGCCATTATAGAGGAGTCGGTGCAAATCAACGACCATCTCCTGAATAAAAATCAGGATTCTGAAAATAAGCCGGAAAGTAAATTTCCTGTTTCGGATTCTGGTTTTGCCGGAATTAATTCAGATAAAAATAAAATGTCAACGAGATTGGATGATACTGTTCAAAACACCGGGGATAGTATATCAAAGGACTATGCTAAAATAAATGAAGATATTCCTGCAGCAAAAATTAAAGTAAAGCAAGTTGCAAAAATAAATTGGGCCTTAGAACTGTCCGCCGGGATGTCCGCATACAGGGACAAAGTTTTTTCTATCAATGACGGTCAGAAAAGTATGGATAGGTTATTTTCTTCCCCGGGAAATAGTGGCGGCGCCCAGGCTATATTTTATACACCTTCTTCTATTAAACCCGGTTTTGCATTCAGAGCTGGAATTACGGCTGAAATGAACGTTTCGAAAAGAAGCAGTATTTCTTCGGGCGTCCGGTATGCATATAACAGTAACAAGATTCGTGTTGGCACTTATTCCTATACACAAAATGCTGTAAGTAGCAGCTCTTTCTCCTTTGCCAGCAGTGTAAACAATTTTTACAGAGGTGTACAGCAAAAGCAATATACAAACCAGTTTCATTTTATACAGGTTCCTTTTCAATATCAATTGCAGTTAAATAAGGGCGTTAAGGTACCCATCATCTGGAAAGCTGGAATAACGCCGGCTTACTTATTTGCAACAAATGGGTTGGTATATGACACAGTTGCAAATGGAATTTATTTTCAAACAAACAAAGCATTTAATAAAGTTCAACTCGATCTTCATACCGGATTTTCATTTGTTTTTGGACACAAAAACAAAATAAAATGGTCCTTGGGGCCTGAGGTTTCATTAGGCTTAAACAAACTAACAAAAACGGAATATACTAAACGGCAATACTTATTGTATAGCGGAATTGCGGGTAAAATAATCTTTCCCAAAAAGAAAAAATAAATAGCGCAACGTAATTCCTGGCATCGTTGTCAACATACCAAACCCACTGTTATGAACAAAAAATTATCGATTGAAATATCCGGCTTTTTGCTGATTGTATTCATGCTCGTGTTAAGTGCATGCGTAAAGGACAATTGCCAGGAAAAGCGAACCTACACGGTGTATGAACCCGTTTATAAATCAAAAACAGCCGTACTTGAAAATATAAAAAGCAACGCCTTCCGTACATTCGAAAACCCCGGAAAAATTTATACCATTGGTAATTATATTTTTTTAAATGAAATGGACAAGGGTATTCATGTGATTGATAATACCAACCCTTCACTTCCGGTTAATAAATTCTTTATTGACATACCCGGCAATATGGATATGGCAGTAAAAGGAAATATTTTGTATGCTGATATGTATGGCGACCTGTTGGCCCTGGACATAACTGATCCTTCCGTTGTAAAAGTGAAAAAGGTTATTAATGATGTTTTTCCGGAGCGAAATTGGGGGAATGGTTTTACTGCAAACAATCGCAACCAGGTGGTTGTTGACTGGATCAAAACAGATATTACAGTAACTGAGAATTGCCAGGCACAAAATCCCGTATTTACCGGCCGTGTTGATGTGTTCTTTTCTGCCATGGCTTCCAATTCCAAAGCATCTGTATCACCGGTAGGAGTTGGAGGTTCCATGGCCAGGTTTACAATTGTCAATGATTATTTATACACGGTTGACAGGCACAGTTAGCAATCTATATCAATAGTCAATGCAGCAGATCCCGTGTTGATAGAAAACATATATGCCGGATTTGATATTGAAACGATATATCCTTTTAAAAACACTTTATTCCTGGGATCAATGGGCGGCATGTTTATATTCGATATTTCCAACCCGGCTAAACCCGTCTCCCAGGGAAATTTTGTTCATGCAAGGGCCTGTGATCCGGTTATTGCCGATGATGATTATGCCTATGTAACCTTGAGGGCCGGTACCAATTGCGGACCCACTGCCAACGAACTTCAGATAATAGATATAAAAAATTTGAAAGAGCCTTTCCTGGTAAAATCATATGCAATGAGCGGACCGCTTGGATTAGGAAAGGATGATAACCTTCTTTTCATTTGCGATGGAAAAGATGGATTAAAGGTTTACGACGCTTCCGATGTTATGAAACTCCGGCTCATTAAAACAATAGGAGGAATGGAAACCTTTGATGTGATAGCTATGAATAAAATTGCTTTGGTTTCTGCAAATGATGGCCTTTACCAATATAGTTATGCAAATAC
>JBPPMM010000633.1:0-19550 GCA_051306075.1 Chitinophagaceae bacterium | reverse complement strand
CAAAAGACCGGCGCGGACGTATTTTTTATACACAGGTATTTGGTGGATAATCTTTCATTATTTCACCAGGAGAAAAGTGAGTACTCTTCCCTAAAATTTTTTTTTAAAAGGGATTTTCTTTAACCAGAATGGATGATCTGGAGCTGAAAGGCCCCGCAATTTTTTTGCCGTAAATTGCTGCCTCATGCAAAAGAATATAATTATCTCGGTAAAAGATCTTGTAAAAAATTACGGTAATTTCCAGGCGGTTAAAGGAATTTCATTTGATGTAAATGAAGGAGAAATATTTGGATTACTGGGACCTAACGGAGCCGGTAAATCAACTACACTTGAAATCATAGAAACTTTGCGGGAGAAAACAAGCGGAGAAGTGATTGTTGACGGATTGAATCTTGATAAACAACCAGGAGAAATAAAAAAAATTATTGGTGTGCAATTGCAAAGCAGTGGTTATTATCCCGGCCTTAACCTGCTGCAATTGATTGAACTTTTTTGTGGCTTATATAATCGTGATGTTTCCCCGATGGAATTACTTGAAACGGTAAACCTGAAGGACAAAGCCAAAGCAAAGTTTAAGGACCTTAGTGGTGGCCAGAAGCAACGATTTTCAGTTGCTACTACAATAATAAATGAGCCAAGAATCATATTTTTGGATGAGCCCACTACTGGTTTAGATCCACAGGCAAGAAGGAGCTTGTGGGAACTGATAAAGGATATAAGACAAAGGGGCACCACAGTAATTATCACCACACATTATATGGATGAGGCGGAATATCTTTGTGATCGTATCGCCATCATTGATTCAGGAAAAATCATAGCACTGGATTCCCCCGACAGCATGATAGATAAATTAGTGGCTACAGGTTTTGAACGGCCTAAGGAAGTAAAAAAGGCAAACATGGAAGATGTATTTATTCAATTAACAGGGCATGCCCTGCGTGAAGTTTAAAACTGGATAAATCAATTATAAAAAAATAAAATGACAGGAGTTTCACCAGACCCGTTTATACATTAAGAATTAAAATTTTAATATGAGTAGTATAAAAGAACAAAAGGAAGCCGGAGAAATATTTTTGCAAGGCAATAAAGATAAACCCGGAGTAGTCTCTTTACCAGAAGGCTTGCAATATGAAATTTTGAAAGATGGTACCGGCTCAAAACCAGCAATTTCCGATTCTATAAAAGCGCATTATAAAGGAGCGTTGCTAAACGGGAAGGAATTTGACAGCTCCTTTAAAAGAAATCAACCCTTTTCAGCGCCGCTGCGTTCATTAATAAAGGGTTGGCAAATTGCCATTCCGATGATGAATGAAGGAAGTCACTGGAGGTTGTGGATACCTGCTGACCTTGCCTATGGTGACAGAGGAGCAGGCGCTGATATACCCGGAGGTGCTACTTTAATGTTTGAAGTTGAATTATTACAAATATTAAAATAATGGCTGTATGCCTGCATTAACTGACCCACGGTACCCAATAGGAAACTATGAGGCCCAACCGTTTTCAATTGAAAGGAAGGTTGAGTGGCTGGCAGATATAAAATTTTTGCCACTTGCGCTGGAAAATTCAATTCTAAACCTGGATGAGGAGCAATTGCACACTCCTTACCGTGATGGGGGCTGGACAGTTCATCAACTGGTACATCACGTAGCCGACAGCCATATCAATGCATATTGCCGTTTTAAACTGGCGCTTACAGAAGAGAATCCGACTATAAAGCCATATGAGGAAAAGCTTTGGGCTGAAATGAATGATGTGCAAAAACTCCCCGTCAATATTTCACTTACATTATTACACGCTCTTCATAGCCGCTGGTACGAGTCATTGAAATATGTAAAAGATGATGATTGGAATAACCGCACCGTTTTTCACCCGGAACATAAAAAAACAATTCGCCTTTGGTTCCTGCTTGGTATGTATGCCTGGCATGGTAAACATCACGTGGCACATATAACTTCCCTGCGCAAAAAAAACGGATGGTAGAATAAACCAGAGTTCAGGGAACAAAATTCAAACAGCGTTATTACGCTTAAATTAAATATTCAATTATTATTAGATGAATTGGAAAATCCTTTCTTCCGAATATCTGTTTAATGATCTCTGGTTTAAAGTGCGCAAGGACAGATGTATTACACCACAGGGGAAAATTGTAGATCCTTATTATGTATATGAATTTCCCACCTGGGTTACCGCTGTAGCTCTTACAGAAGACGGTCAAGTAATTCTTGAGAGACAGTACCGGCATGCATTGGGAGAAACTTGTATAGAAATACCGGGGGGCTGTGTAGATGATACAGATAAAGATCTGGAAGAAGCTATCAGCCGGGAATTGTTGGAGGAAACCGGATATACTTTTTCTTCTTATGAATATCTGGGAAAAATATCAGCCAACCCATCAACAAACAGCAACCTGATGCATATGTTCCTTGCAAAAGGCGGGAAAAAAGTTGCATCACAAGAATTGGATCACAACGAAGAAATAGAAATAGACCTGGTATCTGTAGAGGAACTAAAAAAGCTAATCAGGCAAAATAAAATTGTTCAGGCAATGCATGTTACATGTATCATGTATGCTTTGGACAGATTGGGTACCTGATCTCACAATGCATAATATACTTTTCAATAATTCAAATGTTTCTTGCTGGTAGGAATGTCAGCAGTGCGCCTGGTCAGCAGTTTAATTATTTATACTTATCGTATTACATCCGCCACAAGGAAGACACTTCCGCAAACTATTATTAAATCGTTTTTGTTTGCATTTTCTTTCGCTTCCTGCAGGGCAGTGTTTACATCGGGATAGGTTTTGCCGCCCAGGCCAATGGCTAGCGCCTTCTCTAAAAGGATTTCTGCATTTAATGCCCTGGGAATAGGAGCCTGGGTAAAATAAAAGGAGCCTGTCTTTGGCAATAGTTTTAAAATTGTATCAATTTCTTTATCATTAACAGTTCCAAAAATGATATGCACCTGATGATGATCGGTCAGTTCTATTTGTTTTATTATTTGTCCGATGCCATCCTCATTGTGTCCCACATCTAAAATCACAAATGGATGCTCCTGAATGATTTCCCAGCGACCATAAAGACCGGTTAGTTTTTTGACTTGTGCAAGCCCCTTTTGTATATGAATATCGTCAATATGCCAGGCCGTCTGCAACTGAGAGCAAGCTTCCAGAACGGTCAGCAGGTTTTTGATTTGATAAAGACCTGTAAGGTCCAACCGGTAAATTTTGTGATCGGTTTTATGAGCTTCTGCTACTTTTACCACCAATTCATGTTTCTCCCATTTCCATTCCATGGCTTGCCTGGTTTGGAATGCAAAATGAATAGGTGCTTTTTTTTCAGAGGCTGTTTTTTCAAATACAGGTTGTGTTTCTTTTAATACCTCTCCGATAATTACCGGAATACCTGCTTTTATTATGCCTGCTTTTTCCCTGGCTATTTTTTCAAGACTATCTCCCAGCAGGTTGGTATGATCCCATCCAATATTGGTAATAACGGAGATTTCAGGTGTAATTATGTTGGTACTGTCCAGTCTTCCTCCTAGCCCTGTTTCTATAATGGCTATGTCTACCTTTTGTTTTTCAAAATAATCAAATGCCATAGCCACCGTGATCTCAAAAAAACTGGGTTCAATTTCATCAATCATTGGTTTTATCCTCCCGGTAAAATCAATAACAAACTCTTCTCCGATCATTTCACCGTTTATCTTTATTCTTTCCCTGAAATCTTTTAAGTGAGGAGAAGTGTACAGACCTGTTTTATATCCTGCAGTTTGAAAAATGGAAGCCAGCATATGACTTACCGAGCCTTTTCCGTTGGTGCCAGCAATATGGACTGATTTTATTCTTTGATGCGGATTGCCAAGATATTTACACAATTGAATGGTATTGTTTAAATCTTCCTTATAGGCTGCAATGCCCACCCTGCTGTACATGGGCAACCGGTTATAGAGAAAGTCAAGGGTTTGTTGGTAAGTCATTAAGCAGAAAATTGCGGACTCATTTACCGGCAAAAGTATACTTAATACTGACCCGCTTGTAACTTAATCTCCTTATGAATCTATCGGTAATTACAATCAGTTCGCTCCTTATTGATAAAATGGTTTAAGCTAGTTTTATTAATGATGCCCGGGATTCAATATTTGAAAACATGAAAGGGATTTTAAATAATTAATGAGCCCGCTTTTTTCGTGTTCGTTTTTGAGTCAATGAATTCTTTATAAATTGAATAATTTTCCTCATCATAACAAACAAAATAAACCAGGTCAATGATTGTTTTATTTTGAAGAAAATCTAACACAGTAACAAGGGCTGCAATGGCTGCTTCGGCTTTTGGATATCCATAAACTCCCGTGCTGATATTGGGAAACGCTATAGTGCGAATGTTATTTTCTACTGCAAGTAGCAAACAATTGTAGTAGCATTCACATAGTTGCTCAGCTTCATTATCATTGCCGTTTTTCCAAACCGGGCCAACTGTATGTATCACAAATTTTGCCGGCAGATTTCCTCCACTTGTTATTACGGCTTCCCCGGTTTTACATCCACCTTGTTTAGCAACTATTTTCCTGCATTCATCCAGGATAACAGGACCTCCAGCTCTGTGTATAGATCCATCCACACCTCCACCTCCCAATAAACTTGTATTGGCCGCATTTACAATGGCGTCAACTGCGAGTATTGTAATATCTCCCTTCAGAAGGACTAACTTTTCTTCCATGTGAACAAATGTAAGGAAAGCTGAAAAGAAAAATGCCACACCTTAAGTGCAGCATTTACTAATTCTTCCAATTTTTATAAAAATTTACCCGTTAACTCTGAAATTAAATTGAACGGTTACGGTTGATTCATGATCTGATTTATTAAACTTAATATTTCTCAGGTATTTAACTATTTCATTTCTATACGCTGAGCTGGTAGAAGACGAACCCTTGGCAAAATTTTCAAAACTTCCAACTCCATCAGGCGAAACTTTTATATCTGCGTAAATAGTTGCTTTATCCAGATCTCCTACAAATGAATAACTTGAGATAATCCTGCGATCACCTTTGGTTACTCTTGGTCCTACTCCGGTACCTGTTCCCGACCCGGTTCCACCACCAGAACCAGTTCCACTTCCACCACCCGTGCCATTACCATTTCCAACACCGCTTCCCTGGCCTGTACCCCCACTTCTTTCATAATTCTCAGCAGCACCTCCTCCTGTACCTGTTCCGCTGGTTGTCTTGCCCAATACAGCCTTTGGCTTTGGAGGTGCAGGCGGTTTGGGGTCAGGAACAGGCTCTGTTTTTACTATGGATTTGTTCTCATTTATTTTTGTTGCGGTTGGCTTTGGATTGTCAGGCTTGAGTATGGCAGGACTTACTTTTTCGTTTAGATCTTCTTCAATATCTTTTGCATCATCTTCAGTACCTGGTTGCGGAGGAGAATAAGGAGCTGTTCCCCTTTCCCCAATCGCCTGTACAGGATTACCACCGCCTCCGCCACCACCTGCTTGTCTTAATTCAATGGGGGGCTCATCAGGAAGATTTAATTCCACCATTATGCCCTGGTCCTGCATAGGGGGAATGATGGCAGGTAGGGTCCATGTCCAGAAAAACATGAGCAATAATAACAGCCCGGCAAAACCGGTAGTTATCATAGTCGCCTGGGTATTTTTCCTTGTCTCAAATGATGCGGACATAGCATAATAGTTATTCATACAAATCTACGTTTTGATACATACAGGCTATTAGCATAGTTTTTCACACCTGTGTATTTAACGGTGTAAAGATTGTATAACTTATATAAGCTGCCCTATAAAAATTGTTAATATTCAGATTTCATAGTGATTAAATAATTGGGAATGAGATACCATATTCTGTAGATACAATTGAACACTTTTACTTCGATATAAATTGGGATCAAGGACCATATAAAGAATCTCCGGCTACTTTTCTCCTTAACAACTTAGTTTTTTTATTTCCTAGGGTATCAGTTCCAGCAGGATAAGAAGGTAATCGTCAAACCATATTAAATTAAAACATAATGCAGCGTTTACCTGTTTTACAAAATACCCTAGTTGGTCGTGTTTTTGGATTAATGGGTGAAAATATTATCATTCAAAAATTCTGAATTATGGAAACTAGAAAGTTTAAACGCAATTTTTTTGCCTCTCTGGCCGGTTTAGCCTTAGCCGGTACACTTGTTTTATCATCATGCGAAAAAAATGAGGATGATAATACAAAAACTGATGCGAAGTATTCAATCTCTGGAGCTGCATCTGGTATGCAGGAAGTTCCGTCCGTTACTACAAGTGCTGCGGGAAATTTATCAGGGACATATGATACAGCATCTAAAAAATTAAAAATATGGCTCATTTTCATGGTCCGGCTTTAGTAGGTGATAACGCTTCTCCTATTGAAACCCTGAAGATCGTCACAAACGGTACTGCAGGAACAGCTAAAGATACCATTACAGCGTCTGCGACTTTACATGCAGCATTGTTAGCTGGTCAGGTCTATTATAATATACATACCGTTGCTAATCCTAATGGAGAGATCAGGGGACAAGTAAATGTATCCCAATAATTTTTTTTTGTTTAACTAAAAAGATCAGGTGCCCGATGGCTTAAAAATGCCCGGGTACTTGTTTTTTATACAGCAGGGCTTGTATTATAGTCTATTCTTTGACTTTTTAGAAGCAACAAACGGTTTGCCCTGTAGCCAGATATTGAAACCTGCAAGCCCGATGAACTTAAAGGGAAGAGGGAAGATGACTTTTTGTATTTCTTCCTGACATTTTTAAGAACCGGCTTATTAAGAAAAGTGAAGCAAGTGTAAGGCCTGTTATTAGCCCCAGCCAAATTCCGGAAGCCCCCATTTCAAAATTAAAAGCCAGCACATAACCAACAGGAAGACCAACTACCCAATAGGCAATGCCAATCATTAAGGTAGGATATTTTACATCTTTTATTCCCCGTAAAAGACCAGCGCCGATAGCCTGAGTACTATCTGAAATTTGAAAAACTGCCGCAAAAAGTATAAGCAGACCGGCTAGTTGAAGAACTTCCGGATTGCTGTTAAAAAGCTTTGGTAATTGATTACGAAACAAGCCAAAAGAAATGGCACAAAAAATTCCGTAAACCAGAGCCACTAAAAGCGTACTCTTTCCTATCCTTTCAATTTTTGTCCAATCCCTTCGGCCAAAGGAATTACTGACACGGATAGATCCTGCCTGAGCCAGACCCATAGATACCATAAATGTAAATGAAGCACAACTCAATGCTATCTGGTGAGAAGCCTGGGCAATAGCACTGATAGTGCCTATCATTATACCGGATACGGCAAAAGCTCCGGCCTCCATACCTATTTGCAGGCTACTTGGAATACCAATATGCATTAATTCCTTTTGAGTATTCCAACGTAATTTCCATTGACTACTACTTACAGCCATATACTTTCTGAAAGTAGAATGCTTTAGAATAATAATACCAAGGACTATAAACATTACAGTACGTGTAATCAGGGTAGCCCACCCGGCACCCACCAATTCCAACCTGGGAAAACCTCCATTGCCATATATCAAAAGCCAGTTCAAAAGAATATTAACGGGCATCCCGGCCAGTGAAATTAACATGGCAGTCCTTGTAAACTCAAGACCATCCGTAAATTGCTTCAGGGTCATAAATAAGAGCATAGGGATAATGGATAGCCCCATCAGTTTCATAAATGGAAGTGCAAATACCACAACTTCCGGATCTTGTCCTAAATGAAGTAAAATATTCTTGCCAAATACCAACGATAGGGAAATGATAATTGCTGTGATAGCACAAAGGATAAATCCATTAAAAAAATAATGGGATACCAATTTCCCGTCATGCCGTCCATGAGCCATAGAAACCATTTGAGACACAGAAATAGTCATTCCTATTCCCAGCACAAAAGGTATATTCATAGCATTAACCACCAGGGCCGCCGCCGCCAGTTGTTTATAGCTGATGGCCCCCACCATGGCGGTATCTATAATGTGTAACGCCATTTGAGCAAGTTCTCCAATGATTATTGGTAAAGCCAGACGTATCGTTTTCGAAGCTTCAAGTCGCATTGAAAATGTTCCGTATTTAAAAAGGGGAGCGAAGTTACCAAAGATAATGGGGGATAATTCCGAATTTTATATTGAAATAAAATGCACATAAAAAATGAATTTTGTTCCCGGCGAATTGTAATTATGGTAAATTTATTTTATTAATTGTTTTAAATAAACCAAACATTTTTCTTTATGAGAAAAGCATTTTTAATGACCCTGATGATAATAAGTGGAATTTTATTTTCTACTCCCGGGTATAGCAACAATGATAATAAGTTTAGCGATTCAATTTTTATTTATGTATACAGGGTAGGGCAGTTTTCAGGTGCGGCAGCCAACTGGGCCGTATTCCTTGATGAGGAGAAAAAATGCAAGTTGAGCAATAATAAATATATGCGTCTTACCGTAACCCCTGGAAAACACAAAGTCAGTGCAAAAATTGGTGGGGTGGGTCTGCTAAAAAAAGAAACGGAAGTAGAGTTAGATGCAGAAGCAGGAGGAAGTTATTTTATTGCATGTAATGTAAAGCAAAGCATTACCCGGGCCAGGCTGGAATTGATAGAGGTAACTAAAAATACTGCTAACAAGCAAATGGAAAAAATGTCAATGGATAATTGCCAGGAAAACCAGGAATAAAGGGTGATGCTGTGGTCATTGTAACAGACAAATCCTCAAGAATGAAAAAGCAGGTAAACATAAATTGAGACAATGGAAAAAAACAAAGACGAGTACAAATTGAATGTACAAAGTCCAACTCCCTTTTCTCAGACTTACTTTCACGGAACAAGGGCTGAAATAAAGAAGGGAGACTTAATCGAAGTTGGCTTTAACTCAAACTATGGACAAAGAAAAAATGCGAGGTATATCTTCCTGACAGCAACCCTGGATGCTGCGATTTGGGGTGCAGAGCTTTCTATTGGGGAAGGCCGCGAAAGAATTTATTTAGTAGAGCCAATAGGTCCTATTGAGGACGACCCTGATTTAACTGACAAAAAATTTCCAGGCAATCCAACAAAATCCTATCGTTCATTACATCCGTTTAAGGTTGTTGGCGAGGTAACAATCTGGGAAGGACACTCAATAGAACAGGTTAAAGAAATGAAGGATGGATTAACCAGACTTAAAGAACAAGGCATTGGCTCGTTAAACGACTAACTAAGTTTATGAAACTAAATTTGACAGATCAGACTGCAAAAAAGAACTGCTAGTATCGGTTTGGCAATGGCAGGTGACGAGCTTCATTACATTTGTTCTAAATTCAACATTTGGATTTCTAATGAACTTTCGTGTTTAAAAATCCGCCACGTTGCCAAGGCGAAGAATTGTGAGGTAAATTTTATTTCAGAAAAAAAGAGAAAGGCTTATTTGTGCGCAAAATCCATTTCAAATTTTCCCCTGATCCTTTCAATAGGTGGATTGAAATAGCCATACTTAAGATCAGGGAATTCTTCCCGGATCAGTTCCTGCAATTGTTTTACCCCCATAAATTCCCCTGTTTCCGTCACACCAATTTTACCCAGGTACCAATCTGGATCGATATTGAAATTTCGCCATTGTATCATCTTGAGGCCAGTGGTCAGAATCAGTTTTCGAAGGGCTTCATATTCGGCAACACTATCCGTCATGCCCGGAAAAACGAAGTAATTGATAGAGGTCCATCCGCCAAACGAATTCACTACTTTGAGGCTTTCAACAATATCCTCAAATTCGTAATTGTTTGGACGATAATAAGGCATATAAACTTCACGGCGTGCAGAGTTGGTACTTACGCGAATGGAATCCAAACCCGATTCACATAATATTTTTACTGAATCAGGCCTGGAACCATTTGTATTAATATTAATGCTTCCCTTTTTCGTGTGCTTCCTGATTTCAATAATGGCATCCCGGATAGTTTCCCACATTAGCAGGGGCTCTCCTTCACAACCCTGGCCGAAACTGATAATCGGGTAGGGGGCAGTTTCAAGATGCGGTACTGTATATTCTACAATTTCTTCTGCTGAGGGCTTAAAATTTAGCCTGTCTTGAGTAGAAACAATAGTTTCTTCATCAGGCTGCAGGGAAATACAACCAACACAATTGGCATTGCAAGCCGGGGAAACGGGTACCGGGCATTCCCATCTGCCAAGAAAATAATTTCGGGCAGCAGGACAGGTATAGGTCAACGCACAATTATGGCCCAGGTGATTTACCAGGCGATTATGAGGATAAGCCTTCAAAAAATGCTGTACCCTTAATTCTACTTTTTTTTGATCATAACCGGAACTATCCTGCCTTATATCCGGTTCAATCCGGGCAGCCGGAACATAAAATTTATCATTGAACCAACCTGCAGCTGTATAACAAAACAAAGGGAGAGTAGGCGCATTTTTTTCCGCTTCATATGCTGAAAGATAATAACCGGTATGGGCAGGAGGAATAAACGCAGCAACAGCCCAGCCTTTTTCGCAAAGCCTCATTTCACCCGATTTTACATCAAGGCCAATTCCTTTCCGGCCAGGTAATTCATATAAAGATCCGCCTTCCGGTAATTCAATCCAATCTTCCGGCGGCACAGGCATTGCATCCCAACCGCTGCGGCCAACTGCATATAATGTTGTGTCTTCAAAAATTTTTCCTTTACCGTTGGAATAAAGAACATATGGTGATGGAGAAATAGTCATATCAGGTAAATAATTCAGAAAAAACCGGCAAATATTTCAACCGGATCATTCACTCTTTTTTGTAAAAGATAATTGCAATTGATTTTTGCAAAAGTCGTTAAATTCCTTCTCTAATGCGGGATAATCCTCTAATGAAATTTTTTTACCTGCCCCGTATTCAACTTTGCCTTTTTCTGATTGATAAGAATCATTCCAATCCGGCTTTACCTGCAAAATTTTGTTATTAATGAAATCAAGAGTAAGTAAGCCATCTTTCAGAATAACATTACTAAACTCATTCCAATTGTATACTGAGCTAAGAAAGCTGTTCACTTTTATTCCGGCATCTGAAATAATGACCTGAGCTTCGCCTTGCATACGGTACTGAAGGATTAATAATAATGTAAAAATTATGGAAAAATAATAATAAGGAGTTTCAATTATCCAAACAAAAGCAACGAAAACGTAAGCGGCGATATATGATCTGTTTTTTTCATTTCTTCTTTTCCAATTATACAAACCATAAAAAAAAGTGAGAACAGCTGCCGTAATTAGTATGATTTTTTTATCGGTTGGGGTGTAACTATATCCTAATGCAAAGAAGGCAATTGAATTAATAATAAATAATAAGGAAGCCACCTTTTTATATCCCGCAATTTTGTGATCGCTGATCTTAAACTTGAAATAATTCAAAAAAAATAATTTAACTATTGCTTGCCAATAACAGGTTGCACAATTTAAATAACACCCGGGCACCTACATTCGAGTTCCAGTCCGAGTCACTGATCCCAACTTCGCAAAGATCAAAACCCACAATCTTTCTTCCGCTTTCTATTACCTTTCTTAATATATAAAAGACTTCTTCCGTTTCAAACCCTCCGGGAACAGGAGTTCCCGTATGAGGACATAATTTCCTGTCCAGTCCGTCAATATCAAAACTGATGTATACCTGGTCGGGTAATTTGCTGACAATTTCGCCGGCAATATTTTTCCAGGTATCTCCTTCAAACTGGCGGGTCTTTATATCCCTATCAAAATAGGTGATGACTCTTTGATCATTATTTTTTAAATATTCCCATTCATCACTGCCATAATCCCGGACACCTACCTGTACCAATTTGCTTATCCGGGGAATTTCGGCAAGGGCATTATACATGATACTGGCGTGGGAATAGTTAAATGTCTCATAAGCCTCACGAAGATCACAGTGTGCATCAATCTGTAATACTCCAAAATCACCATTCTTTTCTCCAATAGCTCTCATAAAACCCAAGGGTACACTATGGTCACCCCCCAATATGCAAACCAGTTTTCCTTTATCTAATAATACTTTGGTTTGATCATATACCCATCTGTTAAGAAATTCACCACCTTCATTGACATCTTTCAAGGTTTTGCTCATAAACTGATTAGCACTCACTTCTTCACCTTTTGAAATATAATCAATATATAATTCAGCTTCTTTACGCAGGTAATCACTCTTCATCAAAAGTTTTCTGTCAATTGAACGCATAAAATATCCTTGCTTCCAGCCCTCCGGAACCTCTGCATCAAAAAGATCTACCTGAAGGCTTGCTTTGAAGATGGCTTCTGGTGCCCGGGCTGTTCCCGAGCCATAACTAACGGTAACTTCCCAGGGAACAGGAACAATGATCAGTCTTGCATCATCTTCTGAAGTGGGAAGGCCAAATATGTTGTTGTTAGGATTGCTTACTATGTTAGGATCAAAAGTCGAAAAGTCTACCATCTTGTTAATTTGAAAAAACGGTGCAAATTAGGAAATTCCAAGTCAATCGGACTGTAATTCCAATTTATATACGGGTGAATAGGTATGGCAGGTTTGTTTTAACTATTTATACTGCAGGCTCTTGCTGGCTCAGGCAATGAAAACTACCCAGGCCCCAGATGATGTCGGTAGAATCAATGCCAACGACTTCCCGGTCCGGAAAGCAATCCTGGATTATTTCTAATGCTTTTTCGTCTTTTTTACATTGGAAAGTGGGAACAATTACCGATTTGTTTGCTATATAAAAATTAGCATAAGATGCGGGTAAACGTTGACCCTCATAAATTAGCGGGTCAGGCATTGGTAATTCTACAATGTTTAATTGCTTGTCATTGATCAGGCGCATTTTTTGGAGTTGCTTCAGATTATTTTGCAATAAATCAAAATTCTCATCGGCATTGTTCTCTTCTATAACAGCCAGTACAGTATCTGAATTTACAAAACGAACCGTATCGTCAATGTGGCCATCCGTATCGTCACCGGTTATCCCTTCATCAATCCATAGAATTTGTTCTGCTCCATAAAAATTTATTAAATATTCTTCTATCTGTTGCTGGTTAAGGTGAGGGTTTCTATTTGTATTCAGTAAACAGGCAGTAGAGGTAATCAATGTACCGGCGCCATTAAAATCCACAGAGCCGCCTTCCATTACTATCCCCGGATAGTATAAGGGAATTTTAAACTCCTTTCCGATCCAGGTAGGAATAACGTCATCAAGGTCATATGGAGGATATTTATTACCCCACGCATTGTATCCCCAATCAACAATCACTTTTTTGTGTTCTGCTTTCGGGTTAATTAAAAATGCGGGGCCATAATCCCTGCACCAGGCATCATTGGTAGGATGCAGAAAAAATTCAATTTTCGCCAGATCAACACCCCGGTTTTCAAGATGCATAATGGCGAATTGCTGCATCATTTTATTATTGACATTGATCCGGACTATTTCTCCTTTTGTCAGTTCTTTAATAAATTCTACATAGGAAGGGAAAATAGAATTTATCTTTCCCGGCCACGAAGCTTCTTTGTGAGGCCAGCTTAGCCAGGTGGCAATATGAAGGGCAAATTCGGCCGGAAAATAATAACCTGATTCTTTTAATGATGCTGAGGATTTTGCCATAAATAAATAATTCGGTGACGCTTGTAAATGATTGTATTTGAACTGTGGAAGCTAATTTTTTTCCTCGTCTATGTAACGTTTGGTAATGGGCTGGTAAGTATCAATACGCCGATCTCTTAAAAATGGCCAGTGAGTTCTGTATTGATCGGTTTTGTCAAGATCCAGTTCCTCCACATGTACTTCCTCGTTTTCATGCGAGGCTTTATATAATATGCTTCCGAATGGATTGGTAATAAAAGATCCGCCCCAAAACTTCATAGCACCGTTTTGCTCAAGGCCCACTCTGTTCACGCTAACAACATGCAGGCCGTTTGCTACGGAATGGCTTCGTTGAATTGTATGCCAGGCATTATATTGTTCCGTATTTGTTGCCTCATCCTGGGCGGTAGCCCAGCCTATGGCAGTTGGATAAAATAAAATTTCCGCTCCCATCAAAGAAGTGATCCGCGATGCTTCAGGATACCATTGATCCCAACAGATCAAAACACCGATTTTTGCAAATTTTGTCTCAAATACTTTATATCCCAGGTCACCGGGGGTAAAATAAAATTTTTCATAATAGGCAGGATCATCCGGTATGTGCATCTTCCGGTATTTTCCCAGGTAACTTCCATCAGCATCAAGCACAGCGGTAGTATTATGATAAAGACCCTGCGCCCTTTTTTCAAACAGGGAGGCAATAATAACCACACCCAATTCCTTAGCTGTTTCTGAAAGAGTGTCAGTAGAAGGACCGGGAATCGGCTCTGCCAGTTTGAAATTGTCGTAATCCTCTACATCACAGAAATAAAGAGAGGTAAACAATTCCTGCAGGCAAATTATTTGTGCGCCTTTGGCAGCGGTTTCTTTTATTTTACCGATTGCTTTCTGCAAATTGGCTTGCTTATTATCAGAACAACTCATTTGCACTATACCAACTTTTACTTTTGCCATGTAAGTTATTTGAGTTGCAAAAATAGGCCTTACTCTCCATTGAAAATGTATGATTTGCAGAAGGAAAAAAGAGGAAACTTTATCTAACAAAAGCAGTGCATGGCTATATAATAAAAGTTAACAAGGCTTACCTATTCAAAATAATTTATTAATTGAATTTTAATTCTTTTTAACCCTGGGCTGCTTTTCATTACAGGTTCAAAAAAAACACCCCGGATTATCAGGGTGTTTAAAATAAATTATTCCCAAACTCTTTAATGAGCTGTAATATGATGATGAGGGTTTTTTCCCATTTCCTTTAAAAAAGCCACATGAGAAGCCACTGCAGTACGCACTTTCTTATATTCAATATATTGAATGTTATATTCCTGGCAGGCTTTCTTGATGATCTTGCTGATGGCAGGGTAATGTACATGAGATATTTTGGGAAATAAATGATGCTCTACCTGGAAATTGAGACCGCCTACAAGCCAGCTAACCAATTTATTCTTGGTAGCAAAGTTGGCGGTGGTCTTGATCTGGTGTATCGCCCATTCATCCTCCATTTTCCCTGTTGCTTCATTTGGTAAAGGGAAGTGTGTATGCTCAACAGTATGTGCCAGCTGGAAAACGATGCTCAATACAAATCCGGCAACAACACCCATTATTGCAAACCCAATAACCCAGGGTATAAAACCCACCAGGTAAATAGGAAGAGCAACAAATATTACTGCGTGTGCAAATTTGTAAAACCAAAATGAAAAATGCTCACCAGCTGTCATTTTTCTGAGTGGAGTAGATCCAATTTTACCTGTAAAATATTTCTTATAGTCAGTAACGAAAACCCAATAAATATACAACAAGGAATAGGCCGCCCAAAAATAGAAATGCTGAAACTTGTGTATTTTATAATGTTGCTGTTCGTCGCAAAGACGAAGTAGGGGGCGGGCTTCTATATCATCATCTACACCGTGAATATTTGTATAAGTATGATGAATAACGTTATGCTTGGTTTTCCACATGTATTGGCTGGCTCCCAAAAAATTGGCAGCATTGGAAGCCATATTATTGATCCATTTATAAGGACTAAAACTTCCATGAGCTCCGTCGTGCATTACATTGAAGCCGATGGCAGCTGTTAAACAGCCCAAAAGGATGGATTCGCCAATTGCCCAAAAGGCAGCAGGAGTAAAAAAAACGAGATGAACATATATCGCAATGAAACTTAAAACAAAAAGGATAGCCTTAAAGTATAGTTTAAAATTTCCGGTTGTAGGTTTTCCCGCACTGGCAAAATATTCGGCGATGCGCCTTTTTAATTCTCCGTGGAATGGTAATGGGGTCTTTGGGAATTTTGGACTGGACATGTATAAAAGTAATAATTTGATGCGGCGCAAAGGTAACTTAAGATGTTGATAAAACGGTCACAAAGAAGGATTAGTACACATGCGGGGATAAATAATTTGAGTGCGAAAAACAAGAACCTGTCCAGGCTTGATTTTGAAACCTAAACAATAAAGTATTGATCTTTATTTGGTAAATGGCTAATCCCTACACCTTTAAGTTTCATTTTGAATCAATGCATCCAGATTTTTTATGCCAATTTTCTTTTCGGTTACAAAGCCTTCAGCATATTTAACTCCTATTCTTTTTCCTAACATCCTGCTTCTTGCAATAACACTCTCAAGGAAATCCGGCGTAGAAATATATGTTTGGGGGCCATCGCTTTCAGTTTGTCCGGAATGAAATTGAGTACTATATGCTTTTATCGCATTCATGCGTTGTTCAAAAACATCAGTAATATCGATAAGCAAATCTGGCTCATGAAACCAATCCTGGAGATATTGGAGGTAATAAGCTGGACGCCATTTTTTTTGCGGATGACCGTTATCATCTACTGTTTCTATTTTGGCAAGTCCGGCAAGAAAACAACAATCACTTATCAGTTTGCCGGCACGTCCGTGATCAGGGTGGCGGTCATGCAAAATATTTCCTATGATGATTTCAGGCTGGTATTTTCGGATAAGTTGAATAACCTTTAATTGGTGCTCTTCATCATTCTTAAAGAAGCCATCTCTCATTTTCAGGTTTTCTCTTATTGAAGCACCAATGAATTTCGCTGCGTTTGCGGCTTCCTGGTACCGGGTTTCTACAGTTCCCCTTGTTCCCAGTTCCCCTTGAGTTAAATCGGCAATTCCTATTTTTTTTCCACGTTTTTGTTCATTGATCAGCGTACCCGAGCATCCCAACTCCACATCATCGGGATGAACACCTATAGCGAGAATATCTAATTTCATTTTTTAATGTTGAAGCGGCAAAGATAAAGAGCCATCAGGCAATAAATGGTGAAGTAATTTCCATCATCAGGTGTGGTAAGAATAAATAAAATGTTACCATCATTTTATACATTAATTCCCACTAAGAATAAACATCAAAAATTTTCGTACTTCTGTTTATTTACGATAAGGATTGCCATACCAGGCGCCATCTATTTCATTGGCAAAATTTTCAATCTGACGGTCTGTTTTATCAGACAGGTCCCATTGTTGTTTCAAACTGCTGTTGAAAAAAAACGCCACCGTTTGATACAACCTGGCGCTCATTCCACCTTTATATTCTTTTATGATTTCATAGCAGTTATTTCCCGTTTGCCGGTTGATCAGTTTCATTAAAACCCGTCCCTGGTAAACAGAGAGATTTGACAGAGGTTCAGTAAAACTTTTTCGTAATTCTTTTTCTCTCGATTTAATATAGTCCTTCCTCTCTTTTTTCCCCTTTACTGCTGACAATTTTAAATTAATATCATTGATGGCAACTCCGGCTACTCTCGCATATGGATAGGTTACGTACACAGCATTCCTCAACCTGGTCCATTCTGCAATTAATTTCGCCAGTTTTTTTGGTGGTAACTTGGACACCCACACCATTTCTTCCTCTTTGTATGGTTGCATTTCTTTACGGTACCAGATCGCATCAACCAGGAGTGTATCATTGGGTCCCCATTTTTTAGACCTTTCTTCAAATGAGGGCATTGGTTCGCTTGCGTCAATTGAATCCTGTAGTGGAGTAGTTTGAGCACTTAGTAAGGCTCCTGATAAAATCAGGATTACCAGAAAGGCAATCTTATATATTCTTATTTTTAAAATGAAGTGGCTCATCCAGCCATAAATTTATAAAATGTATCAATGAATTACAAGACAGCAAAACTAATTCCGCCGCTGTTTTGAAAATATGAAAGTTTTAACTTTCTGGTCTCAGGCGGTTAACCTGAATTCTCCGGACCATGCTTATAATTATTCCAATTGCGGTAATAATGATTCCAAGCCATAATACATTTATAAAAGGGAATTTGTATGCTTTCAGAGTTACGTATTCCAGTATTGCGCTGGATTCTTTTACTCCAATATCAGCCCCGCTTGTGTCTTCCTTTACACTGTTTATTCTTACAATCAGGCTTTCCGACATTATGGTATCTGGTAAAGCAAACAAGTTGCCTTTCTGGCTGATCAACAAAGGTTCAGAGGTATAACTGGTTTTATTAAAGGAATGAACCTTCAAACTTGCTACGGTTGCCTTATCTCCGGGCTGAAAGCCATCAAAGGGCATATTATCTTTTGTAGTGATCTTTTCTAATACCAGGTATCCTTTTGAATAAAATATACTATCACCAATGTTTACGATATGACTCTTGAAATTAGCAGTGTCCTGGTTCTTTTCAGGATTGGGTAATGCTGAAATATAGGTAAATACATCATGATCCCAATAATGCCTTGAATCAGGATTTGCCATTAATCCTTCGTTGCCTTTATAATTTACAAAAGCGTTAGGCCGCAACGTAAATTCTTCATTATCTGTACGGCTCTTAAAATGAATGGTGTAATACCATTGTTGCTTTTTAGGATGTGCGGAGTCTCCCAGGTAGGCCACGTCAAATTTTCCCATCTTCATGGGCAGCCCTTTTATCAGTGTAAGATTTTCGCCGGTTTTTTCCTTGCTTTCTGTACCAAAGTCAATGGCGATGCCACTGGTATTCCTTGAAATGACTTCTTTTTTTGATGAGGAAATCAGGATACCCAACAATACAAGGCCAAAGCCTGCATGGGAAATAGAACCACCTGATAGTTTTAATTTTCCTTTTAAGCCAAGCCAGATATAGGCTGCATTGGCTACAATTGCATATACGCTGCAAGCCACAGCAAGCCAGATAGCACCCAGGTAAGCAGGCCCGTGTTTGTCATAATTAATATTTCCAAAAGCAAGAATCAGAATCGCAAGTATAACAGCAACTCCGGTTGGTATTCCTATTTTTTTCCAGAAAGCTTTCCCGGTTGTGCTCTTATATTTTAAATATTGTGTTATGGCTGTAAGTAATCCAATAATAATGGCCACAAAGATCTGTATTTGATTATAAGCCATTTCTTCATCTTCCGGTGCAGCTAATTTTATATCAAAAATTTTATTGATAACGGGAAGAGATGTTTTGCTTATAATAACAATGGCAGAAAGAAAGAATACTAATGCTCCGATAAACATCCAGAATTCACGGGAACTACCACTTTCTTCTTTTGTAATAGTGGGCACTTGTTTTTGTATCTGGAAAATAATAAAGCCAAGCCCTGCTATTATGGTAAGAAATGCAATTGCCGGTATTCCGCTAAAATAAGATGTCAATAGAAGAATGATACCAACTGCCCCGGTAATCTTTTTTTGATTTATAGTAGTTGCAACAACAAAAGCAGGCAACCAGGTAAATGCATAGA
Source organism: Chitinophagaceae bacterium (assembly GCA_051306075.1). Taxonomy (GTDB): domain Bacteria; phylum Bacteroidota; class Bacteroidia; order Chitinophagales; family Chitinophagaceae; genus Terrimonas_B. The sequence continues at coordinate 268 of JBPPMM010000633.1, read as the reverse complement.
GTAGCAGGTATAACTGGCCATTCATTCCCAGATCAGTAAATGCATGAACAGATGCTTCGCCTAAAATTCCGCTACGGGTAAGAAAAGTGGAATAAAGAATAAAAATAAAGGTCAGATAAAGAAACAAGTAAGCCGATCGCTGGGAATGTCCGCTGTGTTTATAAATAAGGGTGGTATGTACACCGGCAACTAAAATCAGCCAGGGAACTAGAGAAGCATTTTCTACGGGATCCCAAGCCCAGTACCCGCCAAAGGTTAATGATTCATA
>JBPPMM010000601.1:0-2324 GCA_051306075.1 Chitinophagaceae bacterium | reverse complement strand
AATGAATGAATCAAAGATATCCAATGTGCATATGAAGACGGAAACCATGGGCGACATGAAGATGAATAACAGCACGGAGGGCAGCAGTGAAATGCAAGGAATGGACATGTTTTCCGAATATAATTACGACTATCTAAAATCACCAAAAAAGACCACTTATGCTGATAATATTCCAGTTAAAAATATTCTCCTGAACCTTACGGGGAATATGAACCGTTATATCTGGAGTATGAACGGAGTGCCCCTGTCCGAAACCGATAAAATTAAGATAGAGGGTGGCCAGGTAACCAGAATAACGTTAAACAATCTGACCATGATGCACCATCCTATGCACCTTCACGGTCATTTCTTTAGAGTTATTAATAAGAATGGAGAATACTCACCCTTCAAGCATACGGTAAATGTGCCGCCTATGCAGGACATTACCATAGAGTTTTACGGCAATGAGTATGGCGATTGGTTCTTCCATTGCCATATTCTTTATCATTTGATGGGAGGTATGGCACGTGTTATGAGTTATGACACTCCCAGGGATATACGAATGAAAGGGTATCCAGTTTCTCAACTTATTGCCGAAACCAATCATTACTATACCTGGGGCATGGTCGATGCTGCCTCACATACCTCGGCGCTCAATGTGGTGAGTTCAAATATCAGAAATCAATTCAACGCTTCCTTCGAATATGGTTGGAACAAGAATCTCGAAGCAGAAGTTACCTATGAACGATACCTACATGATTATTTACGTGTTTTTGGGGGTGTAAACATTGAAAATGATAACCTGGACAGCTTTGGTGAGTTTAATACAACAGCGGTGGTTGGACTTCGTTTCTTAACACCCTATTTATTTGCCCTTGATGCTCGAATAGACAATGAGTTGAGACCCAGAATAGCATTGGGGAGAAGTATCATGTTGTTTCCGAAGTTTTCTGTATTTGGATACTATGAGTATCAAATAGATCTGGGTATCGTCAACGACCTGGCAGTGGATAAGAACTTTACTTCCGAAACAGTCTGGAGTGCTGGAGCGGAATACATCTTATCAAGAAACTTTTCTTTGATGGGAAGTTATGATAACCGTTTTGGTGCTGGTGGTGGATTATCGATACGGTTTTAAACGATGAATGACAATGTATATACTGTCACTGCCAGGTTTGGCGGTGCTCGTAATGGAGGAATGATGGGCAAAGGAATGCATGGTAACAGGGGTATGATGGGGAATCAAAGTAGTATGGGTGGTATGATGCAAATGCCGCACCCTGTGCATATACATCAATTGCAGTTCAATATTTTAAAGCGAAATGCTGAAAAAGTTGATAGAAATTTATGAGCGGTTACAATAGATGGTTTAATAGATGAAGGGTGGCAAGATTCGGTCTATCTGTTGCCCAATATGCAAATGGATTTGGTAATGATAAGGTTTGAAGATTTTAAAAGATTGTTCCTTTATCACTGCCATAATCCGGAACATGAGGATATGGGAATGATGAGAAACTTTAAAATTGCATAGGCACTTGTTAACATTTTTAATTACCGAAAATTTTAAAAAAGGAAAACACAAATTTTTTAATAAATCTAAAAACAAAGAAAATGAAAACAATTACAAAAACTTTAATGATTATAGGTGTATTAAGCACATTGGTATGCTGTAAATCAACCTTCGATGCTGCTGAAACAATGGAGGTTCAAGAAAATCGAAATGCCGTGTATCAGCAAATAATTTCGACACCGAACCAGTTTAGTGAATTTATAGACCTGGCACAACAAGATGAAGAGGCACGTAAAATAATTATGCAGAAACACATGCAAATGATGGAATCTGGAAAAATGAAAATGATGATGCAGAATAAACCGGAAATGAAAGAAAGGATGAAAACACATATGCAGAAAATGATGGAGGACAATCCAGAAATGAAAGAGAAAATGCAATCAATGATGCTTGATAAGATGTTAAAAAGTCAGGATGGCAGAAAGATGCTAATGCAAAAAATGCACGAAAACAATGAAATGACTGAAGAGATAAGGGTTAAAATGATGCAAAAAATGATGGATAACCCTCAAATGATGGAAGAAATGATGCAGAAGATGATGGAAAAAAATCCCGAAATGATGGAAAAAATGAAAGAAAAGATGAAAAAGAAAGGACAATAAATCCCTGAATTTATTTGGTATGAGAACAATTTACATAAAAACTAAAACTATACAGCTATGATGATGTGGTGGTGGATACTAATACCGGTCATTTTGATATTGGCAATATTCCTATTCAAGGGAGGAGGCATGATAAATTCTAAAGGCAAGGAGAGTCCCATGGATATTCTTGA
>JBPPMM010000598.1:0-4685 GCA_051306075.1 Chitinophagaceae bacterium | reverse complement strand
AAGCTATACTGGATATTTATACTCCTTATATCAGGGATACTTCAATCACATTTGAAACAGAAATTCCATCAATTACTGATTTTAGCAATCGCATTCAATCTTATCTTAAAAACTGGCCCTGGCTGGTTTATGAAAAGGATAATAAAATTGCAGGTTATACTTATGCTTCTCAATACCGGGAAAGAGTAGCTTACCAATGGAGTGTGGAATGCTCAGTTTATATTCATGATGACTATCACCGGCGAGGCATAGCAAATGCTTTATATAAAAAACTCTTTTCCATTTTAAAAGCCCAGGGTTTTACTACTGTATATGCGGTTATTAATTTACCTAATGATCAAAGCGTAGCCTTCCATGAAAAATTGGGGTTTACATATTTTGCCACCTACGAAAAAGTGGGTTATAAATTGGGTAGGTGGAAAAATGTTGGCTGGTGGCAGTTGCAATTAAATGAATATTTACCCGAGCCGTTTGCGCCACTAAAATTTTCCGATTTGAATAGCTGGGAAAAGATATAAAGGCAATAGTTAGGAAAAAAATTACAATTGGTTAAGTTTTAAAGCATGCTCCCCTAAACATATCGTACCTGACTCAACAAAAGGTTTTCAGTACGCTTTCAACCCTAAATAATTTTTTGAGGCCTGAAAATGAATGAATGCCTTTAAATGCTAAATTTATTCCATTATATTGCCTTTAATCTCTGACGAATGCAAAAAACACTTCTTACCTCTTTTAGATTTTCCACTTATTGCTACACCCGTCGTAACCCATTCAAAGTTGCCAATTGCCAAAAATTATGAAATATAGTTTCCAAAATTCATTGCTTATTATTACTGCACATCTTTACTGTGTACAAAATATTTATAACAAGGCGGCTCCTGAATACAAACGATACCAATGAAGCATATATGCTTTATTAAATATGTTTTCCACCAAATCGATTTTAATTCTTAAAACTCAAAACCTAAATTAAATGAACGAAAACGTAAATAAAAGCGCTTTGTTTAACGGAAGTTGCTTTGCACTCATCACCACCGCTTTTACCTTTTCTATCCGCGCAGGAATTCTTCCCCAATTAGGTGAAGCCTTTGGCCTGTCAGCCGAACAACTCGGATTTATCAATTCCATGTGGTTTTTAGGATTTCCTATTTCCATGATTATCGGCGGCCTGGTCTATCATACGTTTGGACCAAAAAATATTATGATGGTGGCGTTTGTATGCCACACCATCGGAATTATAATGACCATTTACGCCGGAGGATACACCACCTTATTAATTTCCACACTTTTGATTGGTATTGGTAATGGATGTACCGAAGCGGCTTGTAATCCAATGATTGCAGATATGTACTCAGGTGTGAAAATGCAAAAAATGCTAAGCCGGTTTCATATGTGGTTTCCCGGCGGCATATTGGTTGGGTCGCTCATCTCCTTCTTCATGACCCGCATGGGCCTTGGTTGGGAAGCACAGATGTGGGTCACTATGGTTCCAACCATTATTTACGCTGTTTTATTTTACGGAAAGACTTTTCCAAAACCAGTGTTGGAAGCTGCAAATTCTCTTAAAGAAAACTTCAAGGCAATGTTGAGCCCTGTATATATCTTCCTTTTCTGCTGCATGGCCCTAACCGCTATTTCGGAGTTTGGTCCAAGCCAGTGGGTAAGTATAGTTTTAGGAGCCAGCGGAGCAGATGCCATGCTGATATTAGCATTGACATTTGGCGTGTCAGCTGTAGGCAGGTATTTCGCCGGACCAGTAGTTGGTGCATTAGGTCAAACAGGTGTTTTGCTTGCAGGAGCTATCCTCTCAACCATCGGTATTTATATGTTCAGTACTGTAACCGGGTCAATGGCATATTTAGCAGCAATCGTTTTCGCCCTGGGTATTTGTTATTTCTGGCCTGTGATGATTGGTTCAGTGGCTCATAGAGTTCCACGAAGCAGTGCCCTGGGTATGTCCATTGTTGGCGGGGTAGGTATGTTTTCTACCTCAATCTTCCAACCCTTTATTGGTAGTTGGATCGACGGCGCAAGGATAAAAAACGCCGCTGCAGGGCTTACAGATAATGCACTGGAACTCGCCACCGGGCAGGATGCATTGCAGAAGATGATGATATTCCCAGGTATATTGATTGTATTATTTGGAATATTTTTCTTCTGGCAAAAAAATTCAAAGATGGCAGGAGAAAGTGAAATGGCCGTACCGGCGCATTAACAATAATAAATGGATATAAGGAATGGCGTTCCTCCAGGATAATTGGAGGAACGCTTTTTTTTAGCACTACAGGCTATGTTTTAAACATTGATGTTTTATAAACGATAACCCATTTACGGCTATGTCCCATGGCTTGGAATATTCACGCCACACATTAATGGCATTGGCGAAATCTGGATCATTTCTTGAAAAAGCTTCAATGGTCAGCCAGCCTTTATATTTTATTTGTGCTAATGCAGAAAAAGTTTCATCCCAAAGAACATGACCATCGCCGGGAGTTCCCCGGTCATTTTCACTGATGTGAACATGCGACAGATAAGGAGCGATGGTCATGATAGCATCCCTGTTTTTTTTCTCTTCTATATTGGCGTGGTGGGTATCATACATGGCCTTTACATTGGGGTGCGATACTTTTTTTACCAACCTGCTCAACTGTTCCATTGTGTTGCACAAATAACATTCAAAACGATTCACCGCTTCCATTGCCAGTATAATTCCAGCTTGTGCCGCATAGTCGCCAGCAGCATATAATACATCTGCACTCCATCCATATTCTTTGTCTTGTGGTGCATGCTGTGCAAAAATGCCATGAGCCGAATGAAATGGCCCCGCAATTACGGTTGCACGCATCTCATGAGCCCGGTCAATTGCCCATTTAATCCGTTCAAGACCTTTGGTTCTTATTCCCGCATCAGCACTAACCGGGTTTTCATCCTTACCCAATACAAAAACAGTAGTTGTTTCCAGGCCTATATTATTTGCGTGATCCCCAAAACGTTGGTAGGCTTTTTTATCCGGGGATCCAATCAGGCTTTCCACACCGTCATAACCGATCTCCTTTAATTTATCAAGTACAGGCAATAGTTCATCCGACACTTCAGCCGACCATACCAGTGTATTAAATCCTATTTTATTCATTTCAAGATCGTTGATTTCTAATTGTATCAGGGCATCCGGTAAGGCACATTAATCTCCATTTTACCTGCCCACTTTTTTGGTATGGGTTTACCGGATGCCCAATGAACAGCATTTATAATAAGGTGCTGAAAAGGCTCCAGCTTAAAATCTTCAGGATGCCCGAGTGTTGTTATAAAAAATTTAGCTCCATATGAATTTTTTCCCGTCCAGGCTACGGGGTTATCAAACGCAGCAGCGCTGTTTGGGTCAACAGAATGCCCCATCAGCAAAGCGGTGGATTCGTTTGATGGATAATCGGGCAGAACTTTATATAGCCAGGACCTGGCATGAAAATTATCTCCCACACCGGTAAGAATTGGATTTTTTGCCTGCTCCGGAATTATGGTTACATCAGTTGAAGATTCATGTCCATAATGCGTATGGTTCGCTTTGCCTCCCCAACCCGGTGGCGCATTGAAAGCCATTTCGCCAAACGCATTCCATTTCTCCAGCGGATGCCCTTTTGGATAATTAAAAGCATGGGTGGTTGTTCGAAAACCAATAAGTGGCCTGCCCGTTTTTAAATAATCCTCTATATGTTGAACCTGGTCAGCAGGCAGCCGGCGCCAGCGAAGGTAAAATACCGCAAGGTCTGCTCCTTGTAAAGCTTCCAATCCGGGGATATTCTCTTCTGCATTATGATCCGGAAAAGCTTTTAGAAATTTAGTGCGGTACCCATAATTCTTTTCCAATTCAGCTGCAATGAATTCCAGTGTTTGTTCACCACTGTATTCATGATCGCCGGTAACGAATACGATTAATGGCTTTTCAGCATCTTTCGTACCTGTTTTTTGTCCGGAACAAAAACTAAAAAAGACCGATACGATAAACACAAAAAAAAGTGTCTTAATAAATGTTGATTTTTTCATAGAGAAAAAACTGTTTAATATTATTTACACAATGACTTATCTAAATTGTCTATTTTTCTAATGGATGTTGCTTTAGCAATTCTTCAGGTGAATAAAACCCGGTTTTATCTTTTACAGCGGCCCGAACTTCTTTCACCTTAGCAGGAGAAACATCTGAGGCACTATTTCCAAATGAATTCCGTAGGTAGGTTAGCACGGCGGCTATTTCTTCATCTTTCAGCATACCCTCAAATGGTGTCATCGGTACTTGTCCGGGATAATTTTTTCCGTTTACCTCAATAGGTCCGTGCATGCCTTTTAATACCAGTTTAATAAGTCGTTCCTCATTACCAATTACCCACTGAGAACCGATGAGCGGAGGAAATCCTGATGCTTCTAACCCTTTTCCATCGGGTTGATGGCAGGTGACACAATATCCTTCCCTGGTATATATCTCCTTTCCTGCAATGAGCACCTTTCCTTTATTTCCACCATAATTTTCTTCTGCTTTTTTCTCTTTAAGATTACGGCCGTTAAGGTGAGCCAGTGAAGTTTCATAAGCAGGAGCCATCCATTTGTCAAGTGGTTTTTTGCCTGCTTCTGTTACAATAGGCAATCCTTTTTCTTTACCCAACCAGGAAGCGGCTACGATTGCTTCCAGTCTT
>JBPPMM010000595.1:0-4231 GCA_051306075.1 Chitinophagaceae bacterium | reverse complement strand
AATTCATATTCTATTTGTTATTTTGTTTTTATGTGCTGGTGGCTTGCAACCAGCAATCTTCAAAAGAAAACAAGCGGGGTGATGATAATATGACTAAGGATACTATTTCCTGCCCACCTGGAAAAAGCAAATTAGATATTGCCACTATTGAGCGTGTTACAGGTATGAAAGGCACAGAAAAAAATGGCGAGTACAAAATTACCATACCCCAGAATGACCTGAACGTTGTGGTAGATGGTTTTAAGATCATTCCCCCAATGGGACTTGGTAGCTGGGCTGCTTTTACACCGTGCAATGACAGTGCCATGGTAATGGGTGATATTATAGTTACTGAAACCGATTTGGCGCTTGTGCAGCAGGAGGTGGTAAAACAAAATTTCTCTATTACGGCTATACATAATCATTTTGTGCGAAACAAGCCAGGAGTAATGTTTATGCACATTGACGGAAAAGGCAAAGTTGAAAACCTATCGTTCAGTGTAAAGGCGATTTTCGAAAAGGTAAAACAATCAAGGGGTAAAGATCCTAAGGACAGTAAAACCGATAGTGTTAAGAATACGCTGATTTTCAGCTTCCTTGATTCCATTATTGGTCAAAAGGGAGAAGCAACAAAAGGAGTTTATAAATACACAATCGGTCGGCCTGATGTTGCGCTACAGGAGCATGGAATTCCTGTCAGCACATTTATGGGATTTAATACATGGGCAGCCTGGCAAGGCACAGCAGACAAGGCTGCGGTAGCAGGCGATTTCGCGATGCTTGAAAATGAAGTACCACACGTAATTAAGTCCCTGGTAGAAAATGGAATTGAAGTAGTGGCGGTACATAATCATATGACACATGAACAACCCCGAATTTTCTTTTTACATTACTGGGGAGTTGGTAACGCGGAAAAGTTAGCAAGGGGATTTCGGGCAGCTTTAGATCAAACAGGCAAAAATTAAAGAGCGGTTATATTCCTTAGCGTTGTCAATTAAATGATTCTACAAAATACATATCGACCTGTCCTTTACTTTTTGCTTCAATTTTTCCGCGGTAGGTGCAGTGAAATGAATTTTTGATTTGCTTAAAAGTTTCTCCCGATATATTTATTTTTCCCGGCTCACTATGCTGTTCCATTTGTGATGCCAGGTTGACCGTATCGCCCCAAATATCATAAGCAAATTTCTTAAGGCCTACTACACCGGCTACAAGGGGGCCGGTATCAATTCCTATCCTTACTTCAAATACAGGCAGGTTTTGTATTATATTTCCCAAACCAAATTCCCTGATCCAATGCTGCATATCAAATGCCGCTTTTACTGCTTTCACCGCATTTTCGTTATCCGCTTTTGGCAAGCCACAGGCACACATGTAGGCATCCCCAATGGTTTTAATTTTCTCCATGCCATATTTGGCAATAATATTATCAAAAGCACCAAATACCTCGTCGAGTTGGGTGACCAATTTCACTGGCGTGAGCTTTTCAGCAATAGAAGTAAACCCTTTGATATCCGCAAACAATACACTTACCTGGTCATGCTTCCTGGCATATGATTTTCCGAATTTCTTCAACTCTTCGGCAATTTCTTCAGGCAAAATATTTAAAAGCAGGGAATCGGACTGGGCCTTTGCAATTTCTATTATTTCTTTTTGCCTTTCTATTTCATGAGTCCGCTGCCGCACTTTTTCTTCCAGTTGCTCATTATGTATTTGCAATTCATGAATCAGAATTTTATTATTGCGCCGCAGCATCACCGTTTCTATTGCATTGTCAATTGTGATCTTTAATTCATCCTTGTCCCACGGTTTTGTAATATAGCGGTACACTTTTCCGGTATTAATGGCTTCAATAATAGACTCCATATCACTAAAGCCTGTCAGGATAATGCGAATATTGTCCTGGTCATTGGGAATATGCTGCAGGAATTGCACACCCGTCATATGGGGCATACGCTGGTCTGTAACAACAACATGAATATCATTCTTAGCAAGAATTTCCATCCCTGCTTCCCCGCTCAGCGCAGTGAATACATTGTAATTTCTTCTCAAAGCCGCCCGGAACGAATTAAGATTATTCTCTTCATCGTCTACGTACAATACATTATAGGTTTCTTTCAGAACTTCCATAGATCAGGTTGTTGAAATTTGGTTAACCGGGATTCGGATGATAAATTCAGTGCCATCACCCGGCTTTGAAAATACTTCAATTTCTCCATTGTGCTTCTGTATAATACCAAAAGAAATGGCAAGCCCGAGTCCGGTACCTTTCCCAACTTCCTTGGTTGTAAAAAACGGATCAAATATTTTTTTTCTTACTTCATTTGTCATTCCCGTTCCTGTATCCTTGATCGATATTTTTACCATATCATTTACCTGCCAGGTTTTTATAAAGATAGTACCTGAAGCAGGTATTGCCTGAACAGCATTGGAAAGTATATTCATTAACACCTGGTTGATCTGCCCGGGAAAGCAATCCACCTCCGGCAAATCACCCATTTGTTTTACAATTTCAATTCGGTTTTTGTATGTACTCTGCAGTAAGGTAAGTGTCGATTCAATACATTCATTCAGGCTGGCTTTACGAAATACATTCTGATCGAGGCGAGAAAAATTCCGGAGTCCTTTTACAATTTCAGAAGTTCGTTTGGCCCCATCTTCAATTCCTTTCAATAAATTATTTACCTCGCTCATGGTTAAGTCTATCCTGCTATCCTGCTTAAATGATTCCACTTCCTGAAAATCTTTTTCTATCCCTTTTTTCTTTATCACTTTATCATACCTGTCAATTACTTTCAAAATATCTGCCAGGTCATCCTTGAGAGGCTGAATATTAGCCGTAACAAAATTGATGGGGTTGTTTATTTCATGTGCTATACCGGCAGTAAGTTGACCTAGGGAAGCCATTTTTTCGGCCTGGATCAACTGCTCCTGGGCAGCTTTAAGATCAGCAACCGTAGTATTCAACGCATCATTAGCCGACGCCAGGTTAGAATTGGCTTTGTATAATTCTTTATGTGCTTTTTCAAGATCCTCCACCATTTTGTTAAATGCCCTTGCCAGTTCACCTATCTCATCACCAGACTTATTGGTTACCCGTTGTGTAAGGTCGCCCTCGCCAACACGGGTTGCTGCATCCCGCAAAGCCAGTACAGGAACGGAGATATTCCTCGATAACCAAAATCCGATGATGATGCCAATCACAAAAACCACCCCACTGACCATCAAAGAGGTAAGTCGGATCTGTTTTTTACCCAATTCAATATTTATAGTTGTAAGGGCTACCTCAATGGCACCCGTCATCATTTCAGTATTGAAAGGGGATCTTTTCTTTATGATAGAATTATCAGAATGCCCTGTGCCATTTCCTGCATTTTTTTCGGGAAAGGTTCGCAGAACTGAATCTTTCAGAGTATAGTTTAACTGATCTTTATCCCATATGGTATCCGTTGCCAGCAAGTTCACAAACTGAAGTCTTGGATCATCTTTTACAAAACTCATGGCCGTCTGTACACCTTCAAAATTTTCTTCCGTGAGTGCAATCTTCACACCTAAAGAAATTGTATTCGCCAGGTTTTGAATTTCATTATTATAATTGGTAAGAAGATTTTTTTCCTGTTGCGCCGGAAAATAATACAGGGAAAAGAAAGAAAACATCAACACAATGCTGAGAACAGTAAACCAGATTTTTGTTTTTAAAGTGATCCGCATGAAGGAAACCCTGATTTAATAAATATAACTAATCCAAATTAATAACTCTTTAATTGCAGTAGCATAACAAAGCCGTTTTATTATATAAATATTTAAATGGATCAAAAGGAATTTTTCCCTTCAATCAGCACCGTTTTAACAACAGAAGTGCCTGGCTGACTTTTATCAATAATACCGATAGTACCCGGATTTTGTGAAACATAAGATTCCAGTTCTGCAACTGAATTACAGAATGTGGGCGCATCCGCTTTTCCACTGAAGGTAAGGCCCAGCCAGAATCTTTTTACTTTGTCCCCGCTCATATTGTAAATTTTCTCGCAGGTGGCCTGCCCCAATGGCGTAGTTGTTTTCATCAAAAAAATACTAACCTTGGTTCCGTTGCTCCATCTTTGTTTTTCGCCTTTAAGTACTGATTTTAATTCAGACATTTTCATTTCCGAAGGAGCTCCTTTTGTATTGCTGATAACGGTGAGCATAATATCCTGCGCATGACTAATAAATCCAACAGACAATAACAATAATACAGGAAGATATCTCCTGC
>JBPPMM010000553.1:0-3961 GCA_051306075.1 Chitinophagaceae bacterium | reverse complement strand
TATTTAATGATTAAACCAGGCTTTAATAAATATTTCTTTTACTGCAAAAAATATAATTCGAAATATAACAGGTAATAAATTTAAAGAGAGGATAATAAAATTCCTGAAGTAAGGAAATGTTAGAATAATAGGGCCTCTATCGTACTAAAACTGTTGTCCCTTTTCTCCTGTATAAATAATTATCTACTCCAAGGCCTTCTACCACCCACACCACCACTTGTGCTGATTGAGGAGTACCATTTAAAGTGCCATCCCAACCAGGCAGGTCCGTCTTCGATTCAAATAATAAATGACCCCAGCGGTTGAAGATTTTGAAATAACGCACCTCTTTAATACCCATTAACAGGGGGCGTAAATAATCATTCCGACCGTCGCTGTTCGGACTAAAGGCATTGGGTACATATATTTCAGCCTTCCTGGCTGTTTTTACCAATTGTGTATCCACAGTCAGGCATCCACTTGCCGTTCTTAATTCAATTGTATATAATTGTTCGGAAGGTCCATTAAACACTGGAGTATAACTTGTACTGGTATTTAAGGAAGTGCCGGGAAGCCATAAAATATTATCACCAAGCTTTCTTGCTTTTAAATCAAACGGAAGATCGATAACAGCATATTGAACAGGATATCTAATGCCGGGAACAGGGTTATCAATCCTTATCGTTTGCTTTGAGGTTGACACTCTGCATCCTTCTTCATTATAAAGTATTGCATGATAGTTACCGCTTTGGTTAACCCGGTAATCAAAGTTGCCCGCGCCGAATATCCGCTGGTTATCTTTATACCATTCTATGATGTCGCCTGAACCTACACGAAGTATGCTGCTATCCATGCTGTCGGAACAATATAAAGCGCTGCCTATTACCTGGATGGTGCTATCCAGAAAAAGGGCTTGTACAATCACTGTATCCTTATCTACGCATCCACCTCCGGCATTGCTGGTGGTAAGTACATATTCGGTAGTAATTTCCGGGGCGGCAAAGGGATTTGATTGTTTCGGATCAGATAATGTTGTAGCCGGATTCCAGCTATACGCTAAACCGGGAATGGAATTAACCCCGAGTTGAACGGATTCGCCGTTACAGGAGATCTTATCTTCCCCTGCACGTGACCTAAGGGTTAAAGTATCGGAAAGCCTGGCGTATAAAGTATCTGTACATCCATAGCCATCATATGGCACTACTTCTACAGCATAGGTAGTACCGGATACAGGAAGAGGAGAAAACGAAATGGTTTGTTGTGAGCCGACTACCCGGGTAAAAATATTATTGTACCATGTATACTTCTGGTATCCGTATGGGGCTGTTACATTAAGAAATTTATCATCGGGACAATAAGCAGCACCTACAAACTCACTGCTGCATTCTGTATTTACATCTATATAGGCATACCCGAAATGGCGCCTGAATGTGCAATCGGCAGTTTTAAAAAAAAGGCGGATCTTTTTGCCGGCATGCCCGTTTAAATTGATGGAAACTGCTGACCAGTCTTTGCACCATACCGGGGTATTCCCGCTTGGATTTGGTGATAAATAAAACCCGGGTAATAAGGAGCCATAAGGAATAAAAGTAAATGAAGAACATTCTATAAGCGTGTTATCCGTGACGTTAGTAATTTCAATCACCAGCCTGGGTTGCTGGAAAATTTCGTGGTGAGGATCCTGGAATACAACGGCATAATGGTAAATTAAAGAGTAAACGTTTTGGTTCGCCGGAATTGTAAATTCGTATGATAGACCTTCCGCTTCAGTTTCAGCCAGGTCATTACCTAACCTGATGGATTTACCACTTCCATTTGGACAATTGACCGGGAATCCGCCATATGGATCTCTTTCATTCGCCGAATTTTTTGAATACATGGTATGGCGTCCGGCAATAGGGCCACCGGATGGATATAACGAAATTTCATTTTCCCTGTTAAACACCGCTGAGGTTCCGATATAGCAATTCCAGCCATTGAAAGTCCCGGACTCAAAATCTATATTATCGGGGCAATTTTGTGCCTGCACAAAAAATAAACCCGGGCTAAAAATGCATTCCAGCAAAAGAAGAAATGAAAAAGTAAAATGTAACCGCATATTATTCCAGTAAAGAATAAAAAATAAAACTGCGTTTACCAGGGTCGTGAAAATAAAGATAAAGCTTAATTCCTTAGCCTTGATGATTGTTATTAGTATCCCTTTTTTAATCGGGATTCATTGATCAGAGGTTGCCGTATTCAGAAGAATGAAAGTTTTTTCAACAAATTGGAAGTGACCAGGACTATACATTTGTCCTTCATTGGATTATTTTTCAAATGGCATTAATTTAATCAAATATCCCTGATTCCTGCAAAAAGGGATTGATCAGAGAATAAGTAATCTAGTTCGGTTATCGGTAAATAAATAATTCAAAAAAAACGCCTGATTTGCATTAAACAAATCAGGCGGACAGGTGAGGTGTAATTATTTTAGTCTTTCTTAATATTGATCAGGGCTCTCCGGTTCCTGCTGCGGCCATCAGCATTATCCCGCCCATTTATCATTTCCATTTCTATAGGGCAGCAGGCGCCAAATGATTCAAAACTGATCCTGTTGGGATCGATTCCTTTTTCAACCAGGTAATCGGCGCAGGCGCGGGCACGTTTATCAGACAAAATTTTATTGTATTCTTCTGTTCCGCGGCCATCTGTATAGCCAGATATCTGAATGGTAGCAACGCTATCTTCATACAGAACCGAATAGATAGAATCCAGTTGCATCATTCCCCTGTCTTTCAGATTGCTTTTATCAAAATCAAAATAAAGAGTAACTACATTTTCCGGCTTAATAACCAATTTCTTTTCCATACAAATAGGTTCATTTGAAAAAACATCAACCAACCAGCTGGTATCATCATTCCCGGTGATGGTAACACTGCTTGTTTTTTCCTTATACAATTCCTTGCCCAGGATCAATTGTTGTTCATCTGCATAACCGGAAATTTCAAATTGGTAAGTACCATCACTTCCTGTTTTTGTAGATACTACTTTGCCTGATACGCTCTTCATTATTACTTCCACATCTGCAATAGGTTCATTGTTTTTGCAATCCTGTACAATTCCTTTTATTAAATTTTTCTTTGGTGTTTTGGTTATCGTGTATGTTTCAAGGCAACAATCAGATCCCCGGTCTGAACTAATAATGGCCTTACTCAGTAAAGTGCCTTTTTCCGGCGCAAAAAAGTAAAGGTCGTCACGTGAAGAGTTGACGGGATAGCCCATGTTATTTGGTTTTTCCCAGTTCATATCCCAACCTTTTGAAGTAAAAAGATCAAAACCTCCCATACCTGGTTTTCTATCTGATGCAAAAACAAGAGAATGACTTGAACTATGATAAAAAGGCGCCTGTTCATTAGCGGCCGTATTTATTATTTCACCAACGTTAACCGGTTCAGCTGCGCTGCCATCAGGATGTAAAACAGATACCCATATATCAAAGTTTCCTGATCCTCCGGGTCTGTCAGAGGCAAAGAATAAATACTTTCCTTCAGCAGAGCAGAATGGTTGCTTGCTGTTATACACTTCACTGTTAACTAAAGGAAGTAATACAGGAATTCCCCATCCCGAATCTGTCTTTGTTGAAAAATATATGGATGATACAGACTGGCCCTTTTCTTTTTTCCATTGGGTAAAATATAAATAATCCCCGTTAGCACTTAAACTAGCCGTTCCCTGGTTTAATGAAGCATCCATCCCGTTTATCATAACAGGTATTACATTTTGCAAATTGCCTTCAACGAGAGTAGAATAAAATAAACGATTATGATAAGGATTAACACCGGGCGTTACAATAGAATCGATCTTCGTACTGGTAATCATTAATTGATGTCCCTGTATAGCGGCAGGTGCATAAATTCCTTTTTCTTGTCCACCTGCTGAAACAATTTTGTGTACATCAAATAATATAGAATCCGGCCGGTTGACCTGTCCTTTTATAAATCGA
>JBPPMM010000530.1:0-2259 GCA_051306075.1 Chitinophagaceae bacterium | reverse complement strand
TCCATTATACTATTATTTCGCTTATCTCAATTGTGATTTCCGCATCCACCCGCTATCATGACCTAAGCTGGCTTTGACTCCTTTCACAAAAGGGTCATTCCACTCCACCTAAAATCTCTTTTATTCGGATTTGGTTACTCAATAACTTTTCGAACAACGTCCATCGTTTTTCAGGATCGGTTCCACCACGCTCTTCGATATATTTTTTCACCAGATCCATCCCGTAGTTATAATTGATGACATAACTGCGCTGGCCCTGAATAAAACTTATAGACTTAAGGGCGGTCTCTTTGTTATACATACCATACTCCTGTAACCAACGTAAACTCTCCTCTTCGGTCCATGCGCCACTCAGTAATCCCCTTCCAACTTCATTGCGAACATAATTGAGCTTCCCTTTTATAGCCAGTGCTCGGAAATACAAAGTGATTCCTATAGTATCCAATCCCGCCAATGGCAGTAGCACATCACGTGCGAAAATAATTTTATCATCTCCCGGAAATACGACATCAATTCCATAATTGGCACTCCCTTCTGCAATCAAGGACTGGGGGCTATACAATGGATACACAGAAATTTCTACTAGTCCTTTGTCCCGAAAGAGATTTTTTTCTAATAGCATATTGTACACATGGTGCCCCGGATAACTTTCATGACTTCCAACGTCAATCGCCCGATCGATAAAAATATTGATATCCGTGTTGATTTGAATCGTACTCTGGTAATTGCCTTTATACCAGTTGTACCCACTCCATGATTTATTGGTTACAAATTCTAATTTGAAGTCTTCATTTGAGGGCAGTGTATAATGCTTCAAAGTTCTCGTCCGACATTCTGCAATGGCAGCTCTAAAAACGGTATCCAATTTTTCTTTAGGTATGACAAACTTATTAGCTAACGTTTGAAAACGATCAGTCACCGCTCCTGACCCGGGAAGGAGACTGTCTAAGTCAGTTACAAGCAACTGATAATAATGCTCGTTAAAAACGGGTGCAGATGTGCCAAACAGATCCCTTGATTCGTCATCAAACAAACTATACTCCCCGGAGAAAATACGAATGCGTCTGTCAAAAGAAATTAACTGATCTGAAATCCATGCTGCTCGCTGACCCTGACTACCTGTAGAGTCTGACATCGATATCTGATCAACTTTGGATTTTAAAGCCCGAACAGCATCAAGCAGGCTGTCCTTTGGAAAGACAGAGGACGGTGGTGTGGTAGGTTTGAGTGAATCAGGGCCATAGTACGCATCCACAAAAGGGGCATCATACTGGCCAATAACCAGGGCAAGCCTGACATAGTCTTCAGCAAGACGAGAGAGATCATCGGTATTGCCTGCTTCAGGTTTTACTTTACATGACAAAAGAAAGCCAACTATAAGAAGGAATAATAAGGAATGTTTCATGAAAATGAATTTGCTGAAAAGGTAAGTAAAAAGGACTAAACATTAAAATTAGAACTACATAGTTATCAGCATGAAGATCATTCATTCTTTATGCTGTAGATACTATATTCACTTCCTATTTCTTTTACCGGAATAAAATCTATCGCTTGAGAAAAGGTTCTGTTGTTTATTATCAAATATGAAGCTCCGGCTTCTTTATACAATTGAATTGTGGTGGAGTCGATTTTGTCATTGGTTACAGACCAGCCTTTACGATGAGCGAAATATATCTCCTGAGGTGATTGACCTCCATTAATGACAATCCGATCACCGGGCAAGGTATTGCGAGAAGCGATGTCTTCAACCTTTAAAATATATGCCTCGCTATCTTTGATAAAAAAATCATGTTGTTGATTTAATATACCCTCTAATGCAATCAATACTAATAGGATGCTTTGATAAACACCTTTAAGACGTTCAAGTGCTATGCCTGCAAATAAAGCCATAACCGGAACAAAGGGAATGATATAATAATTATGCAGCGGAAAAACAATTCCTGTCTTTAAAATGAAAAGAAAGAAGGTAAACGATATAAACAGGATACCAATTTTTAAAATTCTATTGGTTCCAGCAAAGAGCAAATAAATCCCTGCAAGACATAGCGCAAATGCAATATAAGAATGTAATGCATTAAAATAAAAATTCCTTAAAAAATCGCTTGTATACGGCAGAATCTCTTTAAAGCCTTCAACAAGCCCTCTGGGAAAGTAAAGTTGGTTTTGATAGGTCTCCACAAGATGCGGAACCCAATAAAAATACCATAGGCTTACCAGACCTATACTGACAACAGATAGTAGTCCTACATTTTCTCTGCG
>JBPPMM010000521.1:0-3566 GCA_051306075.1 Chitinophagaceae bacterium | reverse complement strand
TCAGTATGCCGAAACTATCATGAAGGATAGAAATATCCGCTGGGATGAAGAAGTAACCGGGCTGATCAGTAAGGCTACGGACTGCATTGTGCATTGCATTATCAACAGCATCAGGGATGTGGTTACCCGGGATATTAAGAAAAGGATTAAAGTGGTGATGCTAAGTGGCAGTGCTTTTTATTTTGAGGATCTGAGAAAGAGGCTTTCAGAAGAATTAAAGGATATCCTCAATGAAGATGTAAAAATAAATACTGTGGCACCAGGTCGTTCACTAAATAATAAAATCGTAGCCATTTACGGTGCGTTCAGCGGAGCATATAAGATCACTGACTTTACCGGTATTCCCATTGACAAAAAAGAAGGACTGTCAAAAAATAATGATGTATTGAATAATAACAGGTACCTGTACCGTGGTATTAAAATAGAGCCAGGCAATGATATTTTATACAATACCTCTGTTGTCAGAAGAAATGATCAACAATTGATTTCGTTTAAGAATAAATCAATTGATATTTTTTTTACACGGGATAATATTTACCTCCGCCTGATGGAAAATCAAAAGGTAAAAGATGTCAGATCCTTGTTCACTATTCTTATTTCTGTAGCAGAAGCATATGCGCCTGTACAGGACATGAAGGCGATTTCGATGTTTCCGGGTTATGCCGGCGAATTGGTTTCCATCAATACCACCTATAAGGATGTGGTAAAAGAAAAAAGGTTGTTGGAGAACAAACAGGAGAAAAAGAAAACAGGAATTGTTAGATTTCTTCATTTTTAGACAGATCATAATTAGTACTAAAAAAATTTCCGATGAAGCATAAACTTATCAATTTGATTTTCTTTTGCCTGGCATCCTTTATCCTTACAGCTCAGGGGACCGGTAGACGGAATATCCGCATCGTGGATACACTATCCGCCCAGGATAAGGAAAACCGGAATCCGGTTATCCTTAGATCTGAAGTTGATTCCCTGGTGCACTTGTACAATGATAGTAAGGTAGATACCATGCAGGAAGAACCGTTGGTAAAAGCAGATAACCAGATCCGCGACTACCTGTTGGCTACAGGGATAGGAGCATTACTTTTCATTGCTGTCTTGCTTTACCTTCTTTTCTTCAAGCAAAAAAAATTTCATAAAAGCATTTCAGTATTGACCAGGCAAATACAACAACTTGAACTGGCTGCCTGGTCTTCTTCCGGAAGTGTTGTTGATATTAATCCTGGCAATAAAATACAAAGAAAAATTTCTATTCCCGGCCTGGAGAAAAAAATCCAGCTTCTTACAGCGCAACTGGAAAAGGCAACAGAGGAAAACAAAGAACTGGAACTATCTCTTGCGGAGAACAGGCAGATCCGCCACGATTTTGAATTAGTAAAACAGCAAATGATGGAAGTGTATAAGATCCGGAATTATCCGGGTTTTAATAAGGAGAAAACGGAAACAGAAATTGTAAAGAGTATGCTGGATACGGAACAATCAGTGGCTTTGTATGCCTACGAACATTTTTTGAAACCTATCATGGCCATTACCGATGCAAACAAAAACAATCCTGCCAGGATCAGTACAGCGGAGAAGGAAAAATTATTGAACCTGCTTATATCACTCTCCCTTCTGTACAGCGAATACCTTTACCTGAGGATTAGTGATCTTTCAATTGGGGGCAAAATAGCAGAACGCATAGGCGGCCTGAAAAACGGTAATAACATTGACACAGCCTTATTAAAACAATTGAGTACAGAACATGGAAGCAGGGCCCTGGTGCTGCGCCTGGTTTTGAGTAATTCTTCTATTGAGAATTTATCTTATCCAGTTTTTGATGAAACCAACCTGAATTTATCCTAATCTTTATGTTAAAGATCCTGACAAGTCTTTCCTTCTTGTATGCAATTGCCATTTTGGTATTGCTTATCTATGGATTTTTCTATTACAGGGATTTTAAAAAAGGCATGTTGCCTGGCAAACGATTTCCCCTGGTTTTTATTTTTATCAGCCTGGCTTGCCTGTCCTTCTTATGGATAAATATTCATGCTCCCCTGAGGCTAAAAACATTCAGCATCCTGGATCATCATTTTATCAGGCATGATGGATTTGATGTTTTAAAAAAGATAGAGCTGGGTGGCACTGATACGGTTAATGATGTAAACAGATCTTATAACCAGTTCTCATTTTCAAAGAAAGATGATGCTGTTATAGTTAAGTCCGTTTATTCTGAGGAACCATTGTATGGTAAGACGGATGCCGTTTATAAAATTTTGTCTCCAAATTATCCGGCGGTTGGGCATTCAATGTCCATTACATGTGATGGATTAAATATCAGTATAAGCGCAACGGATGACAACGATTTTGAACTAAGAGTTGGGCCGCAGATTTTTAAAAGTAATATGGTTATAAAAAGAGGCATTTCGTACTGGAATATTTTCCGAAGTGAAGATGGATTTATTAATTCCGCATATTTTAATAATGAGAAGCTGGTTTCTTCTTTGAAAAATATATTGGTGGTGCGGGATAATATATCAGGAAAGCGGGGTAAAGAACTAAACTATTTTTTATCCGGCCGATTGTTTCAATTTGCAGGAAATGTTAAGTATAACAACACAGATTTACAGTTGACTGACCAGGAGTTCCAGGTCTCTTTACCTGACCAAAGCATTGTTACATGGGGAGTAGGGTTTCTGGAAAGCAACCGAAACCAATATAAGATAAGGTATGACAGCAATGATCATTTTTCATTGATTAATCGTTATCCGGTGTCTTATCCGATGAGCGAAGAAAACCGAAATGATTGGAGCTTTCATTATGTTACCAAATTTTTATTGTCAGATGCAAAAGATATTCACAAGATACCGGCTGTTTTCCGGGAAGGGTTTTTATTTTCTGGTTTTGAAAATGACCAATCGAACTATTTTTCACCATTATTACTTTTTTACAAAAACAAAGGCCGAAATGATTCACTGCAAATACAGTTGCAATCCGCTGAAGGCATAACAAAAAATATTGAATTAAAAAATGCTAAGCTTCTTTTGCCTGCAAGGTCCAAAGAATTTAACTGGTCCTTCTCCTTGAACAATACTTATAACTGGCAGTTTGGAAATCAAATATTTTCACCCCATACATGGGAGGGACTTATTTTTGGAAGCCTGGTATTTTTTATTTTGCTGGTATTATTTTCTTCATGGGTAATACCGGCAACGGAACGAAAATGGATAGGACAGTTATTATCCTGTGTTACATTAGTGTTGCTTACCACCCGCTTTTTTCTTTACTGGCGCTATAAAAGTTTTCCGCCCTACGAGGGAATGGATCATCCGGCGCAGCAACAGCTGGAAAGCTTCTCAAATTTTGGAATTATCATTTTCGCAACCATTTCAATGGCATTGATTTTTGGGTTCCCTTTTTTAAAATACGGGGGCAGGACTTTGTCAAAAATTAAAAATCGTTTTTTAAGTAAGCCCATTTATAATAGTGATCACAAGAAAAACCAAGACATAAAGTTTATTCATACTTTCTTAAGCAAAGACAATTTATTCCGCGGAAGCAAAAGAATATTGTTTTTTTTCACCTGGGCC
>JBPPMM010000514.1:0-5178 GCA_051306075.1 Chitinophagaceae bacterium | reverse complement strand
AAATTTGATATTTTCTGTTCTTAATAATTCTTCGCTGGGTTTCAGGTATTGGAGTTCCACTATCACATTTTCGATTTCGTATTTTGAATTATTAGTTACAGTAATAAACAAATTACGTATGCCTCCAAATGCCACCCGCTTGTAATCATTACTTGCCACAGACACCAGGTCCCTTAAACCGTTTTTATCAGTTTTTGTAATAGGCTTTTCATTTTTATCTGCGGTTCTGATCTTTCTCTCTCTTTCTGTGCCTGAAGGGCTGAATTCCTCATCAGTCTTCACCTGCCTGACCTCAAATTCTTCACTTCGTTTAGGTACAATCAGCATGGTTTCCTTCCTGATTTTTACATTAGTGTGTTCGCCATCCATTGGTTGAGACTTATCCGGTTTACGGGAAATATCCTGCCCATTATTTTGTTCATCTGTGGAGACAGGAACAGTTTCCAATAATATTTCTTCTTTTTCAGGAATTGCTTCAGCAATTTCCTCCGGCTGATTATTGTCACCAACAGGAAGCGATGGTAATGTTTTTTCAGCGGATTCTTTTTTATCATTTCCTGGTTTTGATTTGATAATAAACCCTGCCAGTACTCCCAGGATCAAAATACCAGCGACTACTGCCGCTTTTTTTAATATACTTGTCAATATTTCCCTCTTTGCATTTTTGTCTTTCCTGTTTTGAAGAGTTTTCACATACATTTCCTTGATCTCATCAAGAGGCTTGGAATACTTTATTTCAGGGTCTGTATTTTTTTCCGCAATTGAAATTACCGGAGTAATCGGGGATGCTTCAAAAATTGGTTCCGGTTTCCTTGTTATCGTTTCCCTCTTTTGATCAGGTAGAGTAACAAACACGGATTTCTTGGGGGTATACTGTACTTTATTTTTATTACATACGGGAGCAGGAGATACCGGCTCATTTGAAACCGGGGTTTCGGGTTTTTGTTCTTCCTTATTTTTTTTGTAAAAACGATCGTATGGCTGCTCTTCTATAACCGGTGCATATGGTTTTAATTCTTCCACCTCACTGGGATATCGCCATGCGGCACTTTTGCCTTGCACCCATACAAGATCATAGGGCTTTATTCCGGAACTGAGCAATTCGTCCATAGTAAACGGACCGCTTTCTTTATTGTTCCGGAGTAATAAATAACTTGCCATTGATGGGTGTTCTTTGAGACCACTAAGTAAACGAAAATTTATGCCGTCAAGTGCCAAAGGGTTGTTATAAAAAGGCTTTTCTAACATTTCAATTTTACTTGCACCCCGGGTGGAAAATTGGGGTAAAAAACAAGTTGCTTTATCAGGTTTTAAACTTCAAAAAAGGTAGATTTGCGAGCCTTTTAGAAAAGCCCGGAATCTGGCATTCAGAACCCGGGAAAGATCCACAGAAGGTAGCTTTATAATCAGGCTTGCATCTCCGGGTATGTAATAATCTAATCATCAAAAACGAATCAAATTCCGAATAACCAGTACACAGCATGGAAGATAATTTTGAACCTCAGGAAACAAGTGATATTAACAGGATCATTCCGGTTAACATAGAAGAACAGATGAAAACGGCCTACATTGATTATTCAATGTCCGTAATAGTTGGTCGTGCATTACCCGATATAAGAGATGGATTGAAACCCGTTCACCGCAGGATATTATATGCAATGAATGAATTGGGTTTGCGATCAAACAGGGCTTATAAAAAATCGGCTCGTCTTGTTGGGGAAGTGCTGGGAAAGTATCATCCCCACGGAGATATGTCAGTATATCATGCAATGGCACGTATGGCACAAGAGTGGAGCATGCGCTACACCATGGTAGACGGACAGGGAAACTTTGGTAATGAAGATGGTGATGGACCGGCAGCTATGCGATATACCGAGGTAAGGTTAGAAAAGCTGGCGGAGTATATGCTTGATGACCTGGACAAAGAGACAGTAGACTTTCAACTCAACTTTGACGATTCAGAAAGGGAACCAACTATCCTGCCTACACGAATTCCATTGTTATTGATAAATGGTTCCAGCGGTATAGCTGTGGGTATGGCCACCAACATAATGCCTCATAATCTAACTGAGGTTATTGATGGATGCATTGCTTTTATTGACAACCGCGAAATCACCATTGACGAGTTGATGCAATATGTAAAAGCTCCTGATTTTCCTACCGGCGGAATCATCTATGGCATGGACGGAATAAAATCAGCAATGCATACCGGCCGTGGTCGGGTAGTGTTACGGGGCAAACTTCATGTAGATGCAAAACCCAGCGGACGGGAACAAATAATAATCACCCAGGTACCCTACCAGGTTAATCGTGATGAACTGACCAATCGCATTGGTGTATTGGTTAACGAAAAAGTGATTGAGGGAGTGGCGCATGTCAACAATGAATCAAATAATAAAGAAGGTACAAGAGTTGTAATTGATCTCAAAAGAGATGGGGTTGCTAATCTTATCATCAACCTATTGTATAAACATACGGATCTGCAAACATCCTATGGGATCAATAATGTAGCTATTGTAAAAGGACGACCACGAACGCTGAACCTGAAAGACATGATCAGTGAGTTTGTAGAGTTTCGTCATGAGGTAGTTGTTCGCCGTACACAATTTGAATTAAGGGAAGCGGAAAAAAGAGCCCATATTTTACAAGGCTACCTTATAGCGCTGGATCATCTTGATGAAGTGATTTCCCTGATCCGGGCATCTGCAACACCGGATGTAGCTAAAGAAAATTTGATCAACGCAGGGTGGGGGTTAGATGAAATACAGGCAAAAGCGATTCTTGAATTGCGTTTGCAACGCCTTACTGGCATGGAAAGAGACAAGATAAAACTCGAGTATGATGAATTAATGAAATTGATAACTCACCTGAAAGAAATTTTAGCTAATGAGGGATTAAGATTTGATATTATAAAAAAAGAATTAATAGAAATAAAAGATAAATTCGGTGACGAAAGAAGAACAGAGATCACCTATCTCGAAAATGAAATGAGTTTGAAAGATCTCATTAAGGAAGAAGATGTAGTGATCACCATTTCACATTTGGGCTATATAAAAAGAACACCAGCAGAAGAATTCCGGTCACAAAAAAGAGGAGGCCGGGGAGCCATGGGAGGCAAAACACGGGACGAGGATTACATTGAACATCTTTTTGTAGCATCATCACATCACACCCTATTATTTTTTACAGAAAAAGGAAGATGTTACTGGCTCAATGTATACCAGGTGCCTGAAGGAGAAAAATCCGGCAAGGGAAGAGCGATACAGAACCTTATGCAATTACCACCTGATGATAAAGTGAGGGCTATAATAGATGTGAAAGATCTGAAAGATGAAGAGTTTGTCAAATCTCATAATATCCTTCTTTGTACCAGGAAAGGGATCATTAAAAAAACAGCTCTACAGGATTTCAGCCGTCCACGTTTGACTGGGGTAAATGCCATTAACATTACCGAAGGTGATCAATTATTAGAAGCAAAAATGACCGATGGCAACTGTGAGATTATGATGGGAGTGAAGAGTGGCCGGGCTATTCGTTTTTCGGAAGTAAAAGTAAGACCAACAGGCCGCGGGGCTATAGGAGTAGGAGGTATTGAGGTGGAAGATGAAAGCGATGAAGTAGTTGGTATGATTTGTGTAAATCCTGAAACGGATGCTTCAAAAACCGTTTTAGTGGTCAGCGAAAAAGGATACGGGAAGCGGACAAAAATGGATGAATACAGGTATACCAATCGCGGTGGTAAAGGTGTTAAGACCATCCAGGTTACAGAAAAAACCGGCAAACTTGTAGGCTTGCTGGATGTGAATGAATCGGAAGATCTGATGATCACCTGCAAAAGTGGCGTTACCATCCGGATGAAAGTGGCAGATATCAGTGAACAGGGAAGAGCTACACAGGGAGTAAAGTTGATCCGGCTTGATGATGGAGATGAAATTGCCGCCATCACCCAATTAGATGACCAGGTGCAGCAAGAGAATGGGACAAACGGAATCCATACCAATGGAGATACAGACGCAACGAATACAGATGAAAATCCATCTTTAGACGATACTGCAGAAAAATAAACATAATTTTTTATCATTTTAAGTCAATGAACGTTATGAAAAAAATCACTTTCTCCTTATTAATGCTGATGCTTGCTTTTTTAGTAAAAGCCCAGAGCTACGATGAAATAAAACAATACTTATTATTAGGGCAATACAAAAAAGCAAAAGAAGATGTTGATAAAAGAATGACCAATGCAAAATTTGCAGCTAAGGCGGAAGCCTATATTTTGAAATCTTCTGTGTATGCTGCCCTGGCCGCTGACAGCGCCATTGAAAATACGCCTGAAGGAGCAACGCTTAGGTCAGAATCAGAGGCTGCCTTTAAAAAGTACCAGGAGATGGAACCCAATTTGGAATTACTTAAGGATCCTGTTTATCAAAATGCACCGGCCCGCATTTATACCAATCTTTTTACGCAGGGGTATAAACAATATGAAGACAAAAAAATGGCAGAATCCTTTGAAACCTTTAAAAAAGTGGATGCTTATTCTGCCATATTGGTCAGTACAGGTTTGTTAAAGACAACATTAGATACCAACGTTGTGATCCTGGCTGGTATTACAGCTGAAAATAGTGGCAATAAAGATGAAGCAGCAAAATATTATGGAAGGGTTGCTGATTCCCGTTTGGCGGGGCCAAGCTATGAAAGCATTTACCGTTTTCTCGTCACTCATTATTTCACTAAGAAGGATATGGCGAATTTTGATAAATATAAAGCGCTTGGAAAAGAACTTTATCCCGACAGCGAGTTTTTTACTTACGATAAAACGGATTTTGCTGTAGGACTCGAATCTACCTTTGATGCGAAAATGAAATCTTTGGAGTCCGTTCTGGCCAATGACCCCAAAAATTATAAAGCAAATTTATCGATGGGTCAACTGATCTATGATACCTTGAATTCAAAAGTGGAGGGAGCGGTGCTACCAGCCAATGCAGAGGAACTTGAAAAGAAAATGGTGGCTTCATTTATTGCCGCCGGCGAAGCAAAAGGGGATGAAGAGTTGCCCTACCTTGTTATTGGTGATTACTATGTTATGCTGAAGGCTGACAAAGTAAAAAAGGCCGATAAAAAATATGGCGAATACATGGAAGCCGGCAGAGTTCCATATGAGAAAGCAGCAGAAATAATGGC
>JBPPMM010000497.1:0-7514 GCA_051306075.1 Chitinophagaceae bacterium | reverse complement strand
GGAAGAACAGATCACTCTTAATGAAGAAAGAGTAAGGCTCTCTCAATATAAGTTGGATATTGGAACCGGTATAAAACCCGACTTGCTGCAAAGCAAAGTGGATTTGAATGAACAAAGAGCTTTACAACTTGAACAATTAACATTAATAGATCAGCTAAAAGAACAATTAAACCAGGTAATGAATGTAACAGCCGGAACAACATTTGCTGTCAGCGATTCTATTCCTATGAATACGGGAATAGGCCTTGGCGAAATACAAGCAGACATTGAAAAAAATAATCCGCTGTTGCTGATCGCTCAAAAAAATATTGATATCGCCGGGTTCACGTTGAAAGAAAGAAAGGCAGAACGATTCCCTGTGTTGTCTTTCAACTCAGCATATAATTACAGCCGGACGGATAATAAAAAAGTCATCAATCCCTTCTCTCCTCTTTTTAATCAATTCAACGGGCTTAATTATGGATTAACAGCTTCCGTTCCAATCTTCAACCGTTTTAATACAAAGCGTTTGATTCAGCAGGCGCAACTGGATATTCAATACCAGCAATTAGTTTATGAAAACCAACGCTCCCTAATCAATTTTGATGTGATCAATGCATTCAAGACCTATGAGCTGCAGAAAAAAGCATTAGCGCTCCAGGATGAAAATATTTTATTAGCAAGGGAAAATGTTGACATTGTATTTCAAACTTATAAGCTGGGTGCTGCCACACTGGTTCAATTAAGAGAAGCGCAGAATAGTCTTGAGACTGCGAATAACCGTTTGATCGCAGCACGGTATGCAACTAAATTAGCAGAAACCGAATTATTGCGATTGAAGGGCGATCTCGTCAGGTAAAAGGATAATCAATCTATTTTTTCATTTTAGAAAAAGAATTGCATTTATATTATTTTTTTTTGATCCGGTATGATGATGCCGGACCCTGTAATCAATAAATTACTTCAGCTGGCAATGGTTTCCACTTTGTCCAACACAATTATTTCCTGTTTCTTTGCTTCATGAATCCACAAGTAGGCATCATCATGGGTAGCGATAGTGATCTTCCTGTTATGCAGAAAGCATCTGAAATTTTAAAACAATTTCAAATACCACATGAGGTAACGGTTGTTTCTGCTCACCGCACTCCGTTACGCATGGTGGAGTATGCTCAACAAGCTAAAGGAAGAGGACTTAAAGTGATTATAGCAGGGGCTGGTGGTGCGGCGCACCTTCCGGGAATGATTGCATCCATTACATCCCTGCCGGTTATTGGCGTTCCTGTTAAATCTTCCAATTCAATTGATGGTTGGGATTCTATTTTATCCATACTTCAAATGCCTGAAGGTGTTCCCGTAGCCACTGTTGCTTTGAATGCAGCAAAGAATGCAGGTATACTGGCAGCGCAAATTATCGGTGCATCTGACAAAAATATTTCCCAAAAAATAATTGACTATAAGAAAGAATTGAATAATGCGGTTATGGAAAAAGCAAATAAGATGAAAAAAGATGGATGGGATAATTCATTTGATTAATTCATTTTTTATTTCGCTTCATTAACCCGTGCAGGAGTAACAAGTATAAAATCGGAGATTTCAAAAATCATTGTTTCATACCAGAAAGAAAATTAGTACGCCTGCAGTTTTCCTAAACGGAATTTGATTTTGCTAAATACTTGTATTTAATTTTTCTCCTTCAGATACGGCGATGATAGAAGTACCACAAGTATCACTCCATACATTAACCGATGTGCGGAACATATCAAGAATACGGTCAACGGCAATGATCAACCCTACCCCTTCAAGCGGAAGCCCAACAGCGGTTAAAACAACAGTGATCATCACTAGTCCTGCCATAGGAATACCTGCCGCACCTATGGATGCCAGCAAGGCTGTAAATACAACCAGAATCTGTTCAGGTAAAGACAAATGGATCCCATATGCCTGGGCAATAAACATAGCCGCAATACATTCATACAATGCAGTGCCGTCCATATTAACTGTAGCACCCAGAGGCAACACAAAACTGCTCACTTTATTGGATACGCCTGCTTTGGATTCTATTGCATCCAGGGTAAGAGGAAGTGTAGCAGAAGATGAAGATGTAGAAAAGGCGGTGACAAGTGGAGTACCCATTGCTTTAAAATGTTTCAGGGGATTAATGCGCCCGACCAATCGCAAGGCAACAGGCAGCGTGATGAATGCATGAATGCCCAGTGCAATGATAACGGCCAGCATATACAAACCCAATCGCTGCACTACTCCTGCCAGGGCACCTGGTTCACTCATATTATCACTGACTACTTTAGCTATTATCGCCATCACACCTAATGGTGTAAACCTGATCACAAATTGTGTGATCTTCATGATTAGCTCAAATCCTGCATTTACACCAAGACTGATCACTCTTGCATAATTTTCTGGCAACCGGGTGGTGAATATACCGGCAAGGAAAGCAAAGAAAATAACAGAAAGCATATCGGTGTTGCTGAAAGCCCTGAAAATATTTTCAGGCACCACATTTATCAGTGTATCGCTGAAATTAGTACCAACAGCCTCTTCCATTCCTTCTACTGCCTGGTTAAATCCAAGATCTGCTCCCGTACCTGGTTGAATTATATTGACAACCAGGAGTCCGGTAATTATTGCCGCTAAACTGGATGCCAGGTAATAGGTCATGGTCTTCAACCCTATTTTACCCAGGCTGGCCGGGTTGCCAATATTGATAATCCCCGACATAATGGAAGTAAGCAGCAGTGGCACGATGATCATTTTCAATCCCCGTAAAAAAACATTTCCCATCCATTCAATCCACCGGATTTTTTCTGGAAAGAAATATCCAAACAATATTCCAATAACAAGTCCTGCAAGTATCTGCCAGTGCAACGCTATTTTTTTCATTAAAGAAATTTTAAGTTAAGCCAATTATTAACCATTACGCAATAGCCTGGTGTATAACTTTTTCATACCGTTGTCCATTTAATTGACTCCGGGATAAAAAACCGGGAAAAATTTATTGCTCAATTTTAATAACTATTTCTTACCCGTATTCTTCAACCTCATATCCAGTGTGCAGGGAAATTCATTATTTATTTCCGGTGCTGGTGCATCATAATAAAACGGCTCCCGGTTATTTTCAATAAAATGCAGTTCTCCCGATAAATTAGCTTGTATAAATTGCGGGCCCTGGCTATGTTCCGTATTTCCAAACCGGCTGACACGCCTTGACTCTGCTTCAAAACTATTAACAGGAAAAGTATCATAACTCCTGCCGCCCGGGTGCGAAACATAATAAGTGCACCCACCGATGGACCGGCTGTTCCAGGTATCAATAATATCAAAAGTCAAAGGTGTATCCGTACCAATTGTTGGATGCAGGGCACTTGGCGGTTGCCAGGCCCGATAACGAATACCGCAAACATATTCACCATTAACAAGCGTGGTCGTTAAGGGCACACGGTACCCATTACATAACAAAATATATCGGCCTTCCGTCATCCCTCTCAATTTTACCTGCACTTTTTCAAGTGATGAATCAACAAACCTGGCTGTACCCGACCGGGACATTTCTTCGCCCAACACATGCCATGGTTCTATGCCCATGCGCAGTTCCATTTCTATATTTTGTATGCGCACCGTTCCGTAATGGGGAAAACGAAATTCAAAAAATGGTTTGAACCAGTTAATGTCAAATGCATAGCCGGCATCATTGAGGTATTCCACCACATCGGTCATATCTTCCTGCGCATAATGAGGCAATAAATATTTATCATACAAGGCCGTTCCCCATCTAACCAGTTTATGTTTATAAGGTTTTTTCCAGAAAGCAGCGATTAATGCCCTGATCAATAACATTTGCAGCAAACTCATTTGCTTATGAGGTGGCATATCAAAAGCCCTGAATTCCAAAATACCCAATCGGCCCGCCGACGAATCAGGAGAATATAACTTATCAATACAAAGCTCAGCACGATGGGTATTCCCTGTTATATCCGTTAGCAGATGGCGGAATATCCTGTCGGTTATCCAAAACGGGATGAAGCCATTTTCAGGTACCTGGCTGAAAGCGATTTCCATTTCATACAAACTATCTTCTAACCCTTCATCAAATCGTGGGGCCTGGCTGGTGGGACCAATAAACGATCCGGAAAATAAATAAGATAACCCCGGATGATGTTGCCAGAATGTTATAAGGCTGCGAAGCAGGTCGGGCCTGCGAAGTAACGGACTATTACCTGGCGAGGAACCACCAATGGTAATATGATTGCCGCCACCTGTTCCTGTATGCCGGCCATCCAGCATAAATTTTTCTGTACCTAATCTTGAAAGGCGGGCCTGCTCATACAAGGTATCGGTATTATGACATAGTTCATTCCAATTTTTTGCCGGATGAATATTTACTTCGATAACTCCGGGATCCGGTGATACCACTAATCTTTCCATACGGTTGTCACGCGGGGGTTCATAACCTTCAACACGTACCTGTAAATTTAAATGCGTGGCTGAGGCTTCAATGGAAGCGATGATATCCAGGTACTGCTCCAGCCAATCCATTGGCGGTATAAATATATAGAGTTTGCCTTCTCTTAATTCTACATTCAGTGCTGTCCTGATTGTTTCTACTTCAAATTCTATTTCCGTTTCGGGTTCTTCTTCCTCAATTTCCCAGGGGTTTTTCTTTTTCTTGTCCGGTGGCCCTGCCTCTAATAATTGTGGCTGTATACGCTGCTTTGGTGTTTCCTGGTGTGTTGATATCAACCCATATCGTGATGCGATGGTTTCATGAAAATGATCAAGCGCAGGCAACTCTTCAAATAAACTTCTTTCAACCCGTTGTGGTTTTTTTTCTTTCGGCTGTGCAGGCAATGATTCCAACGGCAAGCGTAAACCAATGGGTGAATTTCCGGGAATTAAAAAAAGATAATCCCTGTTAAATACCCATTTGCAACTTTTCCATTTATCATTCCAGTAATTCCATTGAAGCGGCAGTACATAACCAACAGGATTGGCTAAATCCTGGTTAAGCAATTGTGCTAATATTCGCCGTTCCTGGGGATCTTTCAGATTTGATTTTAAAGGGTCGACGTTAACAGGATTTTTCCCTTCTGTCCATAAGAAATAAAAAACATCTTCATAGGCCGGAGAAATATTTTCCGGATCTACTGCTAACCGTTTTGATAATTCAATAGCCAGTTCCTTAGCATCGTGATGAGTATAGTTTCGCTTCGATTTTTCATGAGCTACAAGGTCAATATTTTTCCACACGGGGTAACCATCCTTTCTCCAAAACAAACCATATTGCCATCGTGGTAATGGCTCACCAGGATACCATTTACCCTGGCCATAATGGATTAACCCGTCAGGACCAAACTTCTCCCGCAACCGGTAAATAAGATCATGAGACAATAATCGTTTCTCTTTTCCATCGGCGGTTGTATTCCATTGCGCCGATTCCATATCATCAATGGAAACGAAAGTAGGTTCACCACCCATCGTCATTCGCACATCACCTGCATCCAGATCCTTGTCAACCTGATGACCCAATGCATTTATTGTTAACCATTGTTGTTCTGTATAAGGTTTGGTAACACGGGGATCTTCATGGATTCTGGTTACCGAATTTTCAAAAAAGAATTGCACTTCACATTTGTCTGTTGCGCCAACAACTGGTGCCGCACTTGCATAATCCGGCGTACAGGCCAGTGGAATATGTCCTTCACTTGCAAATAATCCTGAAGTAGCATCAAGGCCTATCCATCCTGCACCGGGAATATATACTTCAGTCCACGCATGCAGATCAGTAAAATCATTTTCCGGCCCGGATGGACCATCCAGCGATTTTTCATCCGATTTTAATTGAACCAGATAACCGGATACAAACCGGGCAGCCAATCCCAGGTGACGTAATATTAGTACAAAGAGCCAGGCGGTATCTCTGCAGGATCCCAATGATTTTTCTAAAGTTTCTTCACAGGTTTGCACGCCGGCTTCCATACGTATGGAATAATTGATATCCTTATTTAATTTCTGGTTGAGATAAACTAAAAAATCATTGATCGTTTTTTTACTTTTATCAATGCTATCTATCCACTGCAGGAGACGAGGGCCACTTTCTTTTAATTCAAGATAGGGTACCAGTTCTTTTGGCAACTGACCGCGATATTGAAATGGAAAATTTTCTGCATACTCCTCTACAAAAAAATCAAAAGGATTAATGCTGACTAAATTGGCTATTACTTCTACTTCAACTTTCAATTCCTTTGTTTTTTCAGGAAATACCACACGGGCCTGGTAGTTACCAAACGGATCCTGTTGCCAGTTGATGAAATGATTTTGGGGCGCAATCTTAAATGAATACGATTCTATAGCGGTACGTGAATGAACGGCAGGACGTAAACGAAATATATGCGGAGATACGGCTACTAGCCTGTCGTAGGAATAAACTGTCTTGTGCCTGATCGCTACCCTTATTGCCATACTGGTTATTTATTTTAAAATGAACAGGGCGGAGCAATCATTAATCAATGCAATGAAGATTGACGAAGATAAATTTTATTTAACAGATGGAGGTTTTATCAAATATATTTACTTAAACTGAACACAAACTCCATAGAACAGAAGACAAATTTCTCTTCCATGGAATCCTTGCAATACCTGGTTTCAATTTAAATAACAAAGGCATTCCAAACTCATTTCAACCGGTTTGCTAACTTCGCAACCATGATTCAATACCAGATAAAACAAAGAGATACAGGTCCTACTACCTTTAACATGGCCCTTCATACACTCCGTATCATATTCATGGGTACACCTGAATTTGCCGTTGCATCCTTAGATGCTTTGGTAAAAGCCGGATACAGTATTGTTGCTGTTATTACCGCTCCGGATAAACCTGCCGGAAGGGGAATGCAATTGCAACAAAGCGCCGTTAAGAAATATGCGGTTGATCATAATTTAAATGTTCTTCAACCTGAAAAATTAAAAAACCCCGATTTCCTTGCAGAATTAAAAACATTACAGGCGGACCTGCAGATCGTTGTTGCCTTCCGCATGTTGCCCGAAGTAGTATGGAATATGCCGCGGTTAGGATCCATAAACCTGCATGGAAGTTTGTTGCCCCAATACAGGGGTGCAGCTCCTATCAATTGGGCCGTGATCAATGGAGAAAAAGAATCCGGGGTGACAACTTTTAAACTGAAGCAAGAAATTGATACCGGAGATATATTAATGCAGGAATCTATTCCTATTGGCGAAAATGAAACGGCAGGTGATGTACATGATAAAATGAAAGAGATTGGTGCGCTGTTGTTGGTAAAAACGGTGAAGGGTTTGGCCGAAGGCAGTTTAACGGAAACAAAGCAATCGACTATAATAAACCAAAAATTAAAAGATATCCATTCACAAACCGCAGGTGGTAATGCTCAGTTAAAACATGCTCCGAAGATCTATACAGAAACTTGCCAGATAGATTTTAATAAATCAGTTGAAGAAGTTCATAATCTTATACGTGGCCTATCCCCTTTCCCCGGAGCATTTAC
>JBPPMM010000377.1:0-5953 GCA_051306075.1 Chitinophagaceae bacterium | reverse complement strand
GGCCGGTACCAATTGCGGACCCACTGCCAACGAACTTCAGATAATAGATATAAAAAATTTGAAGGAGCCTTTCCTGGTAAAAACATATGCAATGAGCGGACCTCTTGGATTAGGAAAGGATGATAACCTTCTTTTCATTTGCGATGGAAAAGATGGATTAAAAGTTTACGACGCTTTCGATGTTATGAAACTCCGGCTCATTAAAACAATAGGAGGAATGGAAACCTTTGATGTGATCGCTATGAATAAAATTGCTTTGGTTTCTGCAAATGATGGCCTTTACCAATATAGTTATGCAAATACAGGTGATATCAGGTTATTAAGTAAAATAACAGTAACTAAATAATGGATCTATGAAAAGAGCAGCTCTTATTTTGTTATTTTTCCCATTGAGCCTCCTGGCGCAAAACAAAAAACTATCAAAAACCGGGTGGAATACGATTTCATCAGTTGGAATAGTAACGGGTGAATCAAACAATAAACCCGTATTTCAATTTTCAGGCGGCCTGGTATTTGGGCGTTATTATTCCGGCATAGGCATAGGATATGATATGTATCAGTTTAACTCATTTCCGTTATTTGCGGATTTGCGCATGGACTTCGGAAAAAAAAATGCAACCTTTTTGTATGCGAATGGCGGATATAATTTTCCCGGGAAAAATGAAAATGATTTCGAATTTTCCAAAACAAGAGATGAATTGAAAGGAGGTTTTTTTATGGATGCCGGAATGGGTTACCGGATACCTATCGCAGGATTACATCGTTTATCCCTCAGTGCAGGATATAGTCGTAAAAATATCATGCGGCAAAAAGTATTTGTTTATCCCTGTTTTACCGGCAATTGCTCTGAAAATATTCATGATTACAAATATAGTTTAGGACGCATCGTTGCGAAGCTGAGTTGGGAATTAGGCAGGTGGTATTGAGCAATGCAGCTTTTCTTCAGTTTATTTTTTCCTTATTATATTTTAAATAAACCAGGTATTCTATCCCGGAAAACTGATCTTGCCCATAGAAACATTGGGAATTCCATTTCTTCCTTCGCCGAAATTAATTGCATTACCGCAAAGAGCTTCATTGGCTAATACGGCAAACAGGACAGCTTCTTTTGCATCCGGGTCCAAATTTATTTCTTTTGTACTGCGGAAGATGGCACCGGGTAACTGATCGGAAATGTTTTTCATCAACAAAGGATTGTGCATACCTCCGCCGGTTACAAAAAAAGTAAAATCATGTTTTCCCGAAATACATTTCTTTATGGCTTTGGTAATGGTATCGCCTGAAAACCGATTGAGCGTAGCTAAAATATCTTCATTACACAAGTCTTCTGTTCCTGATGTTTTTTGTGCCTGCTGCAAATAATGCAGGTTAAATAATTCAGGTCCCGTAGTTTTTGGAAAGGGTTGGGTAAAAAAGGAATGGTTGGCCAGTGCTTCCAGTAATTTTTCATTTACCGATCCCCTGGTAGCGATTGAAGCATCTTTGTCGTAATATTTCCCGCTATAATTTTTTTGTATAAAAGCATCCATCATTGTATTACCGGGTCCGGTATCCGTGCAGAAAACTTCATCAGCATTCATGGATGCAGGCAAGTAAGTGAAATTAGCAATACCACCGATATTCAGCATGATCCTGTTCTCATTCTTTTTTGAAAAGATCAGGAAGTCGCCATAGGCAGCCAGAGGCGCACCTTCACCACCTGCTGCTATGTGTTTTTGCCTGAAATCACTAATGGTTATAATACCCGTATTGCAGGCCAGGTGATCTCCATCACCGATTTGCAAAGTTGCATTTCCAAATTTGCTGAGGCCGTGTAATTTTTCTGGTGCGTGAAAAATAGTTTGCCCATGGCTGGCAATGATATCAACAGATGCAGGATCGATATTCCAGCCGGCCAGACTTTTAAGAATCATGCTTGCATGTTGCCGGGCAATCCATCCGTTCAAAAGACAAAGTTTTTCCAGGTCCACATTCTTTTTTGAAAAAACGGATCCAATTTCTTTTTTATAGTCTTCGTCATAAGGCACTGTTTCAAATTGTTTCAATTCCATCTGAGAATCCTTTCCGGTTCCTGAAAAAGTGCAAAGAGCAATATCCAATCCATCAACTGATGTACCTGACATCAACCCGATAATAGTTCTGGTTTCTTTGGACGCTATGGAATGCAACAGGAAAATGTTTTTGTTCATAATTAAATATTTTCATGCTTCACGATGAAATTTTGCAGGTATATGCATGACTAATTATGAAAGTATGCATTTTTTTGCTGGTTTATGTGAAAATACTTAATTTGCCTCGGAATGGAATTCCAAAACAATATGCTTAAAAAAGAGCGGCAAACATTCATTCTTCACCAGGTAAACCTTCATAATAAGGTTTTATCAGTTGACCTTAGCCAGGAAATGAAGGTATCCGAAGATACCATACGGCGTGACCTGAATGAAATGTCTCAATTGGACAAGTTGATTAAAGTGCATGGTGGTGCGCTTTCAAAATCGTTTCATTTGTCAATAGATTCCCGGCATGTTTACGCCCTGGGCGGAAAAAAATCCATTGCTCATAAAGCATCACAGCTGATCAAAGACGGCATGTTTGTGCTTACCAGTGGTGGCACTACTATCATTGAACTTGCCAAATCACTTCCGTCGGAATTAAAGGCTACCTTCATTACAGTCAGTTTGCCTGCAGCATATGAATACATTCACCATCCCAATATAGAAGTAATATTTATTGGGGACAAAATTTCGAAAAATTCACAGATAGCTATTGGTGGAGAAACCATCTCAAAAATTAAAAATATAAAAGCAGATCTCTGCTTTTTAGGCACCAATGCCATTGATACCGTCAATGGTCTTACCGATAATGATTGGGATGTAGTGCAGGTAAAAAAAGCAATGATCGATTCATCGCAAAAAGTGATTTCACTTGCTATAGGTGAGAAATTGAATACCTGTCAGCGTATTAAAATATGTGACCTTAAAGAAGTACATACCTTGATCACGGAACTGGATCCTGATGACGAACAATTGAAGTCGTATATAAAAGCCGGGTTGGAAATTCTTTAATTATTAATCAACTATTATAAAAAACAACATCGCTTCATTAAAAAACTGCATTATGAAAAATCTGTTAAGGCTAAAACAAAGGAGATGGAAACCTGTTTCTTTTTTTCTTTTTCTCCAGCTTTTAGGTGTCATGGCCTGGGCACAGGTTACTATCAGTGGGAAGGTAACGGAACTGGATGGAAAGGGAGCTTCCCTGATCTCTGTTTCAATAAAAAATTCAACAGTAGGTACTACAACAGATGAAAGTGGTAGTTACAGTTTGAGCAGCAATTTATCTGCTGGTAATTATATTCTCACTTTTTCCGGCGTGGGGTATAAAACTAAAGAGCAATCCATTCAGATTGGCAGTGCTGTTACTTACACAGTCGATGCGCAACTAGAGATTGATGCCTTGAGCCTGGATGAAGTCATCCTTACAGGAACATCAGAAGGCACTACCAAAAGGCAATTGGGAAGCTATGTAAGTACAGTAAAAGCAGATCAGCTTACCAAAGGAGCAACCGGGAATGCCCTGGCCGCCTTGCAGGGTAAAACTGCCGGAGCCCAGATCATACAAAACTCAGGAGATCCGGCGGGTGGAATATCTGTGAGATTGCGGGGAATCAGTTCTATTAACAGTTCTTCTGAGCCTTTATATATCGTTGATGGAATTATAGTAAATAATGCCACTACCCGTGTTACTAATACTTCAGGTAATTATGATGGACAGAACTTCGTTGGAACCATCGGGCAAAACAGGATGGCTGATATAAACCCTGCTGATATTGATAGAATAGAAGTATTAAATGGTGCGGCAGCGGCGGCTATTTACGGGTCAAGAGCCAATGCAGGCGTTGTTCAAATTTTTACTAAAAGAGGAAGTGCCGGCGTACCTGTTGTTACTTTTTCTTCAAGTATGATGGTTAGCGAATTAAGAAAGGCTGTAGAAGTTAACCAATCTCCTACCAAATTTGGAGATTCACCAGATACGCAAACACAGGATATTTTAACCCTGGCATGGACCAATAAAACGCCGGTGACCAGGTACGATTATAACGATTATATTTTTCATACCGCATTAGGTACTGATAATACCGTATCAGTTAGTGGCGGTAAAGACAAAACCAAGTATTATGTTTCCGGATCTTATTTCTTTAACCAGGGTATTGTAAAAAATACGGATTTCAGGCGTTATAGTTTCAGGAGTAATATTGACCAGGCTATTAACGATAAACTAAGTTTTACCCTGGGATTAAATTATATAAACAGTGCATCAAATGAAAAACCTGATGGCAATTCATTCTTTTCCCCGCTGAACTCCATTAACATCATAGGTAATTTCCATGATTTATGGACAAGGGATGCAGTGGGAAATATTAAAGTGGTTGGTGAAAGGCAAAGAGCAAATCCGGTTTCAGTTATTGAGGATATAAAACAGCGCCAGGAAACCAGTCGTATACTGGCAACAACGGGATTAAAGTGGAAGCCAATCAATAACCTCACATTCGACTATACGATGGGAATCGATAATTATAATCAAAACGGAAAAACCTTTATTCCGCCTTTTGCTTATCCTGTAAACACAGCATTTTATGGAGGGGGATTATCGTTGGATCCGGCACAGAATGGATATGCCAGTACAGCTAATAGCAATTATTTCCAGATCAACAATGAAATAAACGGAACCTATCTTGCCCGCATCACTAATGATCTGAGTTCAACTACCCAGGTGGGTTATTCGTTGCAATATGAAAAGTCAAGTTATAGTTTATTACAGGGCAGGGGACTGGCACCATTTGTAGAAGTAGCAACAGGCGCAAGTACGGCATTGCCGGGTACTGATAGCCGCGGTGAGTTATCCGTTTCAGGAGCATACCTGCAGCAGAATTTTAAATTTAAAAATCATTTGTTTGTAACGGGTGCAGTCAGGGTTGACGGATCTTCTGTATTTGGGGAGGATGAACGTAACCAGGTATATGTAAAAGCCAGTGGAAGTTATGTGCTATCAGGAGCCGATTACTGGGAAGGTTTTGGTGCATCTAAATGGTGGAACCTTTTTAAACTCCGTATTGCATACGGGGAATCCGGAAACCTGACAGGGATTGGCCCATATGATCGGTTTAATTCATATTCAAGCATTGCTTTCTTAGGTAAAACTTCTTTCTTTTCAAGCTCAACTTTAGCAAATACGAAAGTAAAACCAGAAAGGCAGACTGAACTGGAATTCGGAACGGATCTCGGTTTCCTGGGCAACCGTGTAGGCGTTCAGTTTAATTATTATATTAAGAAAGTTAACGACCTTCTTATTAACAGAGTCATTGCACCAACAACAGGTTTCTCAAGTTTGCTGGATAACTTTGGCTCTCTTGAAAACAAAGGATTTGAAGTTGTTTTGAATCTTGGTGTAGTCAGGAAGAATGATTGGAAATGGGATATTACAGGTATATACAATCACAATAGAAATAAGGCCGTCCGCATTGGTCAGGCCTTAACCTTATTAAGCACCAACGGTGGTGCTCCGGTTGCTATTTTAGAAGGGCAACCCATTGGTGTTTTTTACGGAACTTTTTTTGCAGTTGATGCAGGTGGCAACTTGTTGAAGAATGCAAGTGGTATTCCGGTTACTGAAAGAGGAAATCAGTTAAGTCCTTTATCATATACTACCCAAAGGGGCGCCGACGGATTGCCAGCCGGAACGGTATTGCGTAAAGTAATCGGTGATCCAAACCCCGATTACACCGCCTCGCTTGTTAATGAGGTTAGTTTTAAAAAATTAAGCCTTCGGGTTCAGTTTGATGCTGTACAGGGAGTAGATGTTTTTAATGCTGACTGGAGAACAAGGCAGGGTGTTGGTAATGGTAAAGAAGCCGAAAAAGAGCAAAGAGGTGAGATACCAAGAGGCTATATAT
>JBPPMM010000337.1:0-13040 GCA_051306075.1 Chitinophagaceae bacterium | reverse complement strand
CATTCCAGTAGCTTAGGATCTACAGATGTGGTGGTAGTATCTTCCTGCGCCTGCAGGATAATTGCAGATGTTATTGTAAAGACCAATAAAAAACAAAGCCGCAAAGTTCCGTGTAAAAAATTCCGGGAAGGAAACCCTCCAAAGAAACTTTTAATACCAATGGAAATTATTTTTAGCACTATTGTTCTGATAGAAAATCGCTGCATGGTTATTTGTTCAAGTAGTCTTGTTTCATCTGCCGGAAGCGAAATGAATGCAATTAGCTTGTTGTTTGAATTTTATAAAAAACCGCCAAACTTTTGTTGCGGCGGCAAATTAACGGTAATTATCGAAAGGGTTTGTTAAAAGAGACTTGTAAAAAAAGTCGCCGGCATCAGATTTCCAGACCCTTCTTTCATTTACTATTTATACTTCCCAATTAAAAAAATTATTTGAATTCCTTATCTATTATCATATAGTTGCTCAAATTATTTTCCATCCAATCCATTCGCCAATTGCTCCCCTGTTTTACCAAATCTTCTTTCCCGTCCCTGGTAATCCAAAATAGCTTCATACAGATTTTCTTTCCTGAAATCAGGCCACCTGACATCAGTAAAATACAATTCAGCGTAAGCCAATTGGTACAATAAAAAATTACTGATCCTGAATTCACCACTGGTCCTGATCATTAGTTCAGGATCCGGATACTCACTTGTACAAAGAAATCGTTGCAAGGTATCCTGGCCGATAGCTTCCACATTCAACCGGCCTTGCTTTACTTCAAAAGCTATATTCTTGACAGCATTTAATAATTCCCATCGGCCGCTGTAACTCAGGGCCATTATCAGGTTAAGTCCCTTATTCTCTTTAGTAAAATCCAGGGCTTCCTTTAGTTCCTGCCGTGCATATTCAGGCAACATGTTCATGTCGCCAATAACATGCAGCTTAATGTTGTTTTTATGGAGGCTTTCCACCTCTTTTCGGATAGTACTTACCAAAAGTTCCATAAGTCCTATCACCTCATACTCCGGCCGGTCCCAGTTTTCTGTGGAAAAAGCATAAAGAGTAAGGAATTCTATCCCCAGTTCAGCGCATCCTTCTACAATATTCCTAACGCTCTCTACTCCGTGAAAATGCCCATAAAGTCTGTCCTGGCCTTGTTCCTTAGCCCAGCGACCATTGCCATCCATTATAATAGCAATATGCCGTGGCAAATGATTCTTATCAATTTTCTGCAAACTTGCTGACATATGAGGCTCATCCCCGGGAACTTTAAACAGGGGGGGCAAAGGTATCTGATTTGAAGGGATTCAGTGAAATCAGGCTATCTAAATTATAAAACAAAAAAGAATGCTAATCAGCGGTTGGGCATTTATAGGACTGTAGATTGAAGGTAAGATGGATCATTGCGGTTATAAACTGATCCTTTTGCTTACTATTTCCCCGCTGCCGCCCCGGAATTCCTATAGGCTCACCTACCTCATAGGAACGATCACTTAATAAATAAGACTGAGACGGACTATTATCAGCATTTGGCGGAAAAACAGAAGGATCAACATATGTTTTACTTACATCGTCAAGGTAATCTGTATTGGTATACCGGTGCAATACTTCAAAACCGATATTCAGACGCTCATTGAGAGAATATTTTATACCAGCACCAAAGGGGATGCTGATACCCATAGTACTATACTGTTTTCTGTCGGGGTAAAGGGTTGATCCCTGTCCTTCCGTACCGATAGGGCGAAGAAAAACCTTCTCATTTCCAATAAATGCATAGGGATCATAACTAAAAGCACCTACTCCCAAAGTAACATATGGAGTAAAATTAAAACCCGGCTCACCCGGCATAAACCGAAAAAAATTAAAATCGCCCTGTAATGCCAGTTCCCAAACATTACTATTAAAACTAAGATTCCGGCGATACATATACTCATTATCCTTATTATAAATATCAGAATAACCAATACGGGCATAGGAAGCACCTATGCGGGCTGAGATATAATTGCTGAAATTTTTCCGGAAAAAAAATGTAGCGGCCATT
The DNA here is from genome assembly GCA_051306075.1 of Chitinophagaceae bacterium. Classification (GTDB taxonomy): domain Bacteria; phylum Bacteroidota; class Bacteroidia; order Chitinophagales; family Chitinophagaceae; genus Terrimonas_B. Next base: position 11,017 of record JBPPMM010000337.1, on the reverse strand, counting down.
TTGGGCCTGTTGAGATTCGCACGGGTGTTAAGGTCGCCAAAATAATGGGCGGCTCCCAATCCGATACCAAATTCGCCTTCCTGGACGATGGCATCTTGTGCCATAATGCTTCCGGAAAACAAAGACATAACCAAGCCTATTACCAAAACAAAAATCTTTTTCATCTTATACATTTGATTTAAAACCGCCAGATGGATCTTATCAGATCAATTTGATCATTCTACCTGTTAATTAATAATAGTAAGGCCGGTTTATCATATCCTGGTGGGAGTCGGGTGAATTAATAACGCCAAAATAGTAATTTTCTTTTATCTCATGGGTTTATTTTGAAGGATTTCCTAAAACCTCTCGGAAAAGATCGCTGAACATTAACAGTGTATCAGAAAAGCAGTTCTCCATCATTCTTTAAAAAGAAGTTTTACCGGGTATTCCCTTTTAGACGATACATCTGTAAATGCTTAAGCATTTTGGCAGGTATCTAAAATGAAATAGAAGTTTTAATTTCTTTTATCAAGTCCCCAGGTAAGCTTATTATGAAGTGTTTGTAAAAAACTATTTTCACTCAGACGGAGTAAACTAATGGTAAAACTTTCTTTCCTCACGGCAAGAGATACATTTTTACCAACAATTTCCCGTCTTGAATCGAGGGAACAAATAATATTTTCCGAGCGGCTTTCAACCTCAAAAGAAATAATATTATCATTCGGAACAATAAGAGGTCTTACATTCAAATTGTGGGGAGCTACCGGAGTTATTACAAAGCTTCCCGATTCCGGAAAAACAATGGGTCCGCCACAGCTCATTGAATAACCCGTGGATCCGGTAGGCGTTGCCAATATTAATCCATCAGCCCAGTATGTATTTAAAAATTCGCCATTCAGGTAAGTATGAATTTTTATCATAGAAGCCGTATCTCTCTTATGCAGGGCAAATTCATTTAAAGCATACGGTACACTACCAAATAAGGGAAGATCGGCATCCAGATGTATTAAGGTCCGCTTATCTGTAACATAGGTGCGCCGGGTTATTGCCTGAACGGCCTTTTTTACTTCGTCCTGACCAATGCTGGCCAGAAAACCCAGGCGGCCAAAATTGATACCCATGATAGAAATATTCTTTTTTCTTATCAGGGTTACCGTATCAAGGAGAGTTCCATCCCCGCCAAGGCTTATAATAAATTCAATATCGTCTGTCAGATCTTCGGAGAGAGAAAAAATTGTAGTATCAGCAGGCAACCGGATACTTGTTTTTATCTGTTCAAAAAAAGGACCGAAAATAACGGGTTCAATTTTGTGATTTTCTAATTCATCAAATAACACCTGCACATTTTCCTGCTGGCCATCTTCCATTATTCTGCTGTATATCGCGGCTTTCATAAATTCAAATTATTAATAGATTGGAGAATAGAACCAACCTTTGGGAAAAGAAATTGGCTTTTTAATATATTTTTTTCTGCTGATGATTTCCAATTTGAAATTAGTTGTCCTATCCACCAGGTACTGACCAAAAAACAGACGGGATGCAATTTATAATTTAATTTAAAAGACAACCTTTTTATGTACGAATATTCCGTTTTGGCCCAGTTGGTTAAAGGACCAATCAAGTTTGAGTGTGAAATCGTAAATAGTAGTGATGTCAATGCCCAAACCTCCGGAGAAAAGCATTTTATTGGAAAGATAATTGTCGCCGGGGTTAGGATTATAAGTATAGCCGCTATTTCCAAAAGTTCTCCCATAAATATTGAAGGGTACTTTTTGTGGAGCTAATTTTTTGGTTCCGGGCACTCTTATATTAAAATTGAAAAGTTTCCTGGTCAATGAAGCTTTTACGTATCCGCCGGCTACTCCATCAATAACATAATATTCATATCCCTGTATAAAAACATCTGTATACCCCAGTAATCGTTGGTTAAAATACGGTTGAGTGAACGGAAGTTTTATATTGCCATAAACATTCAAACTAAAAAATGTTTTATACCAAACAGGCCAGTGTGCAGACCCTTTCGTAATTAATTGCCATACATTGACAACCTTATTAAATCCTTCCTTCTGAACGGTAACCTCGGTTGCATAACCTTTGGTTGGATAAGGTATAAAATCAAGATTGTAATACGTCATGGTATAATACAACTTTGGATATTCAATCACACTGCGACCGTCCCTGAAGAAATTGGGATTAAGCCTGGCTACTGTATCTGCTATTTTCTCCCTTGAATAGGAAAAGCCAAACCGGTGCCTGGTTTTTATTGCTTTTCGATAGGTAAGTTCACCGGCAGCCCAGGTAAAGCTGCGCAGGTAGCTGTCATCGCTTAAGAATACCTGTTTATCATTTTCCGATTTATAATTCAGTTCTCTATTTTTCCCGGTTCCAAATCCTACCATCATACCCCATCTCATTTTATTATCAAAATACAATCTGTCATAAGTGAATGATAATTGCTTTGTATATCCGTTGATCAACCAAAATTTGAGCTTGTCATTTCGCCCGGTTACATTATTGTATAAAAGCTTTCCGCCATAATTAACCCTTTTTAAACTACCTTTTTGTTCTACTAACCATTGGTTGAGGTTTCTGTCAACCGGTTTAAAATAAGGGACGGGAAAAATATACCATCTTTCCTTAACCTGCACCAGCACATCTATATTATAACCTTCGAAACTTTTTAAAGCCACTATTGCCTCATGAAAAAGTGAAGTATTCATCAACTGCTGCCGGGCACCTTCAAATTTTTTTACCAGGTCCTGCAACATATATACATCCCCTGATTTAAAAGGAATTTCGCGAAGTATGATCTCGGGTCTTGTTGTCTTATTTCCTTTAATAATAATATCACGAACAATAAAAGGTTTTTCACCCGTTGGCAATGGTGGTTCTTCTGTCATTTCATTTCTGGCCTCCACCTTTAGCTCCAGGTCACCGGCCGGACTTTGAGCAACCAGGATTTGAGCGCAAGCAATTAGCATCAAGAGCCATAAACCATATAATCTTTTCCTCTGCATATTCAGGAGCTACTATATCAACTAAAATTAGCTGGATTTTTCAAAATTGAGCAAGATAGGTGAGTTACCATCAGATCTTGAGGTAATTCATCAGGTTGTCGTAGTTGCTTCGCAGTTCATTTGCATACAATTCTTCGCCAAAAAAGTATTTCACGTTGTATTCATAACGTTGAAAAGTGGAAACTATATCAGATACTTCTGGCTTATTGATCCTGATTGTAACCTGCATGGTACCTGTTTCAGGATCATTTGTAGTGTTAAGCTGAGTAATTTGCGCATCATTGGTTTCAACCAATTTACTGATCTCATTAAAAGAGTATTGGTTGCCTTGCATTTCCAGCACTATCAGACCTCCAGGTTCTTTAAGACTCATAAATTCTGATGCATGCCTGAGCAGATCACTATAGGCAACGGAGCCAATCATACCATTCTCACTATCCACCACAGGAACCACGCTGAGTGCATTTTCAGCAGCCAATTGAATGGCCTTAAGAAAATGCTCATTACTTCTTACTGAAACGTTTCCAAATGATTGCTGTAATACATTGATTTCTGCATGCTCATTATCGGCCAATAACAAATCATCTTCGCTAATAATGCCAATATATTTATCACCGTCCACTATGGGAAGATGCGTTACCTGGTTATCATTCATCATCTGGAGGGCCTGATAAACTTTATCATGCAGACGCAGGTAGGGTAGAGTTTGAGATTGAAGTTCTCCTGTTAACATGGACAGCGGCTCCTTTATTTATTTCTATCAAAAGACCTCAACTTTTATTTAACTGTTGCAGGTTCATTGAGTTTTTTCAAAAATTTATGAAGGATCATATTAAATTCATCTGGCACCTCCATCATCGGCGCATGGCCGCAATTGTCTATAAAGTAAAGTTCACTATTGGGGATCAACTTATTAAACTCCCTGGCCACAAAGGGCGGGGTGATAGTATCATTGTTTCCCCATATCAATAACGTCGGAAGTTTGATTTGATTGAGTTCTTCTTCTAAATTATTTCTGATGGCACTTTTAGCCAAAGCAATAATCTTTATAACCTTCAGTCGATTATTTGTAATTGCAAATACCTCATCAACCAATTCTTTCGTTGCCATCTTAGGATCATAAAATGTCAATTCAGTTTTTTTTCTTATGTATTCATAATCGCCTCTTTTCGGATAAGAATCACCCATTCCATTTTCAAAAAGACCAGAACTGCCGGTAAGTATAATTGATTTGATGCAATCTGGCTTACTTTTTAATATATATACCAAACCCACATGCCCACCTAAAGAATTACCTAATAAATGAATGTTTTTATATCCCCTGGATTCAATAAACTTATTTACAAATTTAGCCAGTCCACCAACTGATGTGTGGAGAATGTCCATTTCCAGTAATGGCAACAAAGGCACTACTACCTTATTGTATTGCTTAAAATATTCTATAAGGTTTTGAAAGTTGCTTAGTGCTCCGAACAAGCCATGTAAAAGTACCAGCGGCTCTCCGCTGCCCTCCTCAATGAATCTGAATTTATTATCTTGTCTAATTTCGTAACTCATTTTTTCGCCGGCCCATTAATTTTTTACTAAAATAATCGTTTTGCTGCAAATTTTTTAACCGGTAAAGCAAGTCTTTACTAATCAATACAAAGATAACAGCCTAAACCGCAATTAGAAGGATATTTCAGTTCTTTTGTTCTTGAAGTTGAATTTGAGAATACTTTTTCTAATACAATAAGATCAAAAACACCCCAATTCGTCTATGATAAGTATTATCTTGAATTTCCGGAAGGCACTACCGAAATAAAGATTATTGCTATTTAATAATTGATCAACCGGTAACAGACATAAGAAATATAAGAAAGATTGCCTTTCAGTGTCAAATAAGTTTATAAACCCTAAACTTTCAAAGCAGGTAACCAGGAAATTTATTGAGGTATTTTTTTTGCCACTCCATCGAAAAACAATTCCAGTTCATTGAACATTCCTTTAAATATGGAAACTATAGATGCAAACCCCTCTATAACTTTTGGCCCCCAGGGTTGAACAAAAGAATAGGTTACAGAATTTTGTATAGCAGATTCCTGAATCAGCTTCACCTGTTCAGCATAAAAAAGCACTACACTATAAACTAATATGTATATGGCCAGATAAAAAATTATGCCTCCCAATTTGTTAAACCAGCCGAGCATAGATAATTCTACGGTCTTTTGTATCAAATTAGCCACTACCCTTATAAGTAACACAACCAAAATAAATACAACAGCAAATGAAATTACAGGTAACCACTTGCTTGAAATTTTTACCGCTTCACCTATATAACCTGCGGCTATAATAGATAATTTCATTGCGGCGGCAAGTGCAATAATAATTGCTATAAATGAAAAGAGACCGACGATCAAACCCCGACGGTAACCTTTTATGATCGCAAGAACCAGTAATACCAGAAAAACAAGATCCAGAAACATTTAACTGGTTTATAATTTTTAAGTTCAAAAAAAAAATCAACAAAACCCTATATTCAGGAAGAAAAACCTTTGGATATTATGCCGGCTAATAAAAATTATTTTGCTAATAATTCTTTCACCAGCACAGATATAGTTTTACCGTCCGCTTTTCCTGCAAATTGCTTTGATGCTATGCCCATTACTTTACCCAGATCAGCCGGTGAGCTGGCTCCCGTTTCTGATATGATCCGCAACAAAGCTTCTTTTAATTCTTCCTGAGAAATTTGCTTTGGTAAAAACTTTTCTATTACTGCTATCTCTTCCTCTTCTTTTTTGGCAAGGTCTTCCCTGCTTTGTTGCCGGAAGATCTCAAGGGAATCCTTTCGCTGTTTTACTAATTTCTGTAATAACCTGATCTCATCTTCCTCTTTCAACTCTCCCCCACTTCCTTCGGAAGTTTTTACCAATAATATGGCAGCTTTTATAGCCCGCAAACTTCGCAGGCCCGCCTCATCTTTTGCAAGCATCGCTGTTTTCAGGTCAGACATTATTTTTTGTTCCAGATTCATGATCACTATGATTTTAATTGAAGTTTACGGAAAGTCGTACTAATTTTTAAAGCTGCAATAAATTGTACATCGCCCGTACAATTTTTTCAGGCCTTACTCTCCTTCAGTTGTTTATCTCTGAATTTCTGATAGAAATCCCTGGCAAATTTTTTCATTTCATCAACCATTTCTTTATGATTTGTAGCACGGCCATAGGTGTCAGCCATGGTCATCATTGTTTGATAAAAGAAATCAGCCATTTCATCTACCATCATATCCTTTGTCCAGAGATCGATACGCAAGGCGGTTTTTTCTGCACCATCCCAGAATGACAACATCATGGCCTTAGCTTTTTGAGCATTTTCTACCGTAGTATCGGTAGCATTCCATGTAATACCATCAGGAACTTTATTTTCATCTGTGTGTACATCAATAACGATACTTGACAAACTCATAAATTATTTTGAATTAAAAGGGGCAAAGGTAATTAAATCAGGTTAGGATATTTTTCCCGAACCAATTGTATTCAAGATAGCCTTCCAAAAAAGATCAGCCGCTATCTCCAAAGTATTTTGTGCGGCTATTTTATTCCCTTTTTCTACCAGGCTGTTGCGCAAAGATTCATCCTTATATAAAAGCATCATTTTTTCGGCTATATCTGAATATTCAGACGGGTTTATCAACAATGCTGCATCTCCGGCTACCTCGTGCATAGATGAATTCCCGGATGTTATTACAGGTACATGGCTATTCATAGCTCCCAACACCCTGGCTCCGGTGCTTTCCCGGCAAGACGGGAAAATAAGCGCATACGCTGATCCGGTGATTTTTATTTTCTCTTCTTCACTGCAATCAGTTATTACTACGTCATCCCTGTATTTATAAACGCTGAGACTCTTAGTAAATTTTTTGTTGCTTTTTGCCATGCTGCCGGCCAGTAATAGATTCCAGTCGCTTTTCTGACGTTTCTTAAATATTGAAAATGCTTTCAGGAGATTGATTATATTTTTTTCCGGATGTATTAGACCTGTATATGCAAAGTAATTTTTCCCCCGGGTATAATTATATTTCACTTCCTGTTTTTCATTTTCATTTAATGGATGAAAATTGCCTTTCAACATAAAAGGCAAAACCATTATTTCTTCCTCCTTCACGCCAAATTGTGATATGATATCCTTTTTTACCAAGCCTGAAAACGTAACAATGCTCCGTGCTTTTCGCAGATTCACCCTTGTCATTCTGTTGATTTGCCTGGAAAACACCTTTTTGATAAAGGAAGAGGAATATAAAAAGGAAGGATCATTTATTATCAGGCAATGAGGCGCTTGAGAAATTGTTGTTCCCGATCCGTTACAGCTAATGAATATATCAGGTTCAAATTTTTTAAGAAGAGAATTTGTTTTTATATTTTTCCAAAGCCTTATACCTGCTTTTCGATTTATAACCACTATCACATTTTCATCGAAGTCCTTTTGGCTGAAACAAGGATGATCACAAATGAAAAAATACTCATGGTGCGGATTCTTAATTACGAGTATTTTCAACACTTCCCCAAGGAAATAAGCAAATCCTTCATGGTGATGATTTTCCGTAACCCTGGTATCAATTGTAATTTTCATAAGCGCCGCAAAGGTAGTTTGTTCGGATTACCCATCGGTTACCACAGAATAACGGAAATTGAATTTGTGAAATTTTATAGTATTTCTTCCCCTCTGGTGAAATCTCTGACTACAGATTTTTACTTTGGTACGCTTCGCATTTTCTTATATCCACGGGTTATCTTCTTCAGGTTATTTACTGTTGCTTTCAGGTCTTGCCTTCATTAATTTTACTGGCATGAGAGTAACCAACAGAAGACACAAAATCATGATCTATGAATTGTCTTTACAAATCATCCGTGCTCCGCGTTTTTTCCTTAATAAGTACAATAAGTTTTTTTCAGGCAGCTCAGGGTCAATGTCCCGATGGACAAGCAGAGGGAGGAACGGCTTTTGATACTACTATTACATTTACTGACGGAAGTCATAATTCACAAATTAAATTTCCAAAATTTGATCCGGAGCAAGGAATGGTTACCTGTGCCAAATTAACGATGAACGTCACTTCTACATTAAACTTCATGTTCTTTGAAAACAGGGACAATTCCCCTAATACAGCGGAAGTTATTTTTTCCCGGAATGATGTAATAACCGGACCCGGACTAAGTTCTCCCCTGTCAAATAGTGAGACAAACGGATACGGGCCCTATAACCTGGCCCCGAAAGATGCAGTTCCAAATTCAGGTCCTGATTATCTAGGTATTGGCCCCGTGGAAATTTTCAACAAAACTAAAATCGTAAACATATCTGATTTCAATGAATTCTATGGCGTACCGGGAGATTCCTTAATATATAATTATACAGCTACCGGCACCACTCAAAATAATACCACAGGAAATTGGTTTGGAGGGGTTGACGCCTCCGGTTCGGTAAGTTATAAACTGGAATTATGCTATTGCCCTGCTGCCATTTTACCCTTAAATGTCAGGGCCTTCGATCTGTTTAGGCTTTCTGAAAATGCAGTGGATCTAAAATGGAATGGAGTTGACGACAGTTATGATAATTATCATTATGAAGCAGAAGTAAGCAGGACAGGAAGCAATTTTTCGACAATTGGATCGTTTTCAAAAAAGATAAATACGAACGATCCCTACAAATTATCGTTTACAGCAAAAAATGGTGAACATGGGATTTTTTATTTTCGGATAAAGCAGGTTTATTCAAATGGGTATGTTCGCTATAGTAATATCAGGCAGGTTAAATTGGAAAACTCCGTATCTCCCAAATTTTTGCTCTATCCCAACCCTTCAAAGGGTATTGTTGGTATCAAATTTGATAATAGTGTGAGCGGACAATTTTCAGCTCTTATTTATAATGCGCAGGGTCAAATGACGGTAAAAAAAGATATTGTGATAACAGCAGGCTCGTCATATGTGAAATTAGCGGTATTAGTACCGGGAGTTTATTGGATAAGGATTAATGACAAAAAAGGCCTTGAATCCTGCGTAAATCAACTTTTAATTAAATGACCTCTTAGGTGGAAGAGGATGGTGGCTTGTAAAAGGGGCCTTGGTTCGGGGCCCCTTTCTTTTTTCCAAAACTCTGCTAATTTCCATCTGATAACTACTTTTCCATATCCCTTAATCTGCTGATTTACCTTCAAAGGCAACATGCAGAAATCCTTATACTTTATACTTTAATCCCTTTTCAATACATTTGTTTTTCTACTTACTCTATATATGGAATATAATACCACCAGAAATAATATGGCCATGCGTGAATATGGCCGGCACGTGCAAAAAATGATAGAACACGTAGTTAGCATTGAAGAACCAGAAAGACGGCAGAGAAATTCGCAGGCGGTCATTGAGCTCATGGGATTTTTGAACCCCCACCTGAAAAATGTTGAGGACTTTCGTCATAAGTTATGGGATCACCTGTTTTTTATATCTGACTTTAAATTAGATGTAAAATCTCCTTATCCCATACCTACCCGCGAATCGTTAAGCGAAAAGCCCAAGCCTTTACCTTACCCTAAGCGAAATCCCAAGCATTCGCACCTCGGAAAAAATCTTGAAGTTGTGATTAAGAAAGCTTTAGATGAAGAAGATGCGGAAAAACGGGCAGGTTTTGCCAACGCTATTGCCTATTATATGAAGCTGGCTTACAATAACTGGCATAAAGAAGTAGTACATGACGATGCCATTCAAAGTGAACTAACCGGGATAACAAACGGACAGTTAACTTTCACCAATACACCTTACGTAAAAGCTTTCCGCTTACAGGACAACCGCGACAGGGATCGTGGCAGTTATGGAAAACAAAGAGGAAAGTTTCAACAGAGAAGTGGCGGCAGCGGTGGTGGTGGACAATATCGCAACGATAGAAACGATCGCAATGACTCGCGGGGCGGGGGCGGAAAGTATAAGAAAAAAAGATATTGATTTTTATCTCCTGAACTATAAAGAAAATGGTTGACCGGTTAGTTTCCTGTCAGCCATTTTCTTTTAATACAAGCCAAAAATAATTACGGTAATATCATACCTTTCAAATTACCTTATTTGAATAACCAACTATCATTTAGAAATTATGCATTCTTTTGAAGTAAGCGGTGGAAAAAAATTATCAGGTGAAATAATTCCGCAAGGAGCCAAGAACGAAGCATTGCAAATCATAAGCGCTGTTCTGTTAACCTCCGAAAAAGTTACAATCAGTAATATCCCGGATATTTTGGATGTAAACTTATTAATAGATCTGCTGGCAGACATGAATGTGAAAGTGGAAAGGCCACAAAGAGATACCTGCATTTTCCAGGCCGATGATGTAAACATAGATTACCTCCATAGCGAATCTTATAAAAACAAAAGTGGAAAACTTCGGGGATCGGTAATGCTTGCAGGCCCTATGCTTTCGAGGTTTAGAAAAGCATTTATACCTAAGCCCGGAGGTGACAAGATCGGGAGACGAAGACTGGATACTCATATAATAGGCTTTGAAAAACTAGGGGCGTCATTTCATTATCATCCTGAGGATGGGTTTTTTCATTTGGAAGCACCTGACCTGAAAGGAATAGATATGTTGCTTGATGAACCTTCTGTTACCGGCACCGCCAATATCGTAATGGCAGCTGTAATGGCAAAAGGAATAACCACAATATATAATGCAGCCTGTGAACCTTATACACAACAACTCTGCAAAATGCTGGTACGCATGGGAGCAAAGATCAATGGGATCGGCAGTAATATGCTTACCATTGAAGGAGTAAAAGAACTGGGCGGTACACAGCACAGGATGCTGCCGGATATGATAGAAGTGGGATCTTTTATAGGCCTGGCAGCCATGACTCAAAGTGATATCCTTATAAAAAACGCCGGCATTGAACATCTCGGCATCATCCCTGAAAAATTTCAGCAGTTAGGTATTCAAATGAATTTTAACGGAGATGATATACATATCCCTTCACAAGAAATTTATGAAGTAAAAACTTA
>JBPPMM010000170.1:0-2241 GCA_051306075.1 Chitinophagaceae bacterium | reverse complement strand
TTACATTAATACCATCGGAAACTATGTTTACAGCTATTAGTTGCTTTGAAGTGCAGAATGGTTTTGAAGATCAAGTAAAAAATGCTTTTAGAAATAGACCCAAAATGGTTGAAAATTATTCAGGTTTCATTCGATTGGACGTAATTAGCCCCACGGAGAATCCAGCAGAAATTTGGCTGCTCACCTACTGGGAAAATGAAGAAACGTTTAAACACTGGCATAAAAATCACCTCAAAGAATCACATGTTGGCATTCCAAAAGGATTAAAGTTAGTACCCCACAGCTTTAAGCTTCGCTCGTTTAATCATATTACTTCATAACAATGGCAGAGCATACCAGCATAGCGGATAGAATTTCTGAACAGCAGTTGGTAATCGCACAGTTAACTACAAAAATCCATTTTGAAGAAAAACCGGAACTTGAAATCAGGTATGGCAACGTGGGTCGGGAAAAATCGATTCAGGACGTTGCGTATCATGTATCCTATTTAGCAGAAGCCATTAGATCCGAAAGTGAAGATATTTTTAACTCCTACATTGTATGGTCCAGTAGCGTTTTGAATTCAAGAAACGTCCCTATCGAAACGTTAATTGATAATTTATATATGTTGGATAGAGCTTGTAAAAAGCTATTGCTTATTGAGGACTCCAACTTGGCAACAACGTATATTACCAGTAGCATCGTAAAATTAAAACACGCAAAGCCGTTTCCCCCCAGTTACCTCACGGAAGAAAATCCATTGTTTGATTCGGCTAAAAAATACTTAGCATTTCTTTTAGCGGGAAATAGAAATAAAGCTCAAGTGTTAATAAATGAGTTAATTGAAAACAAGCAGCCCTTACCCATAATTTTCGAATACATTTTCGAAGCCACACAGCACGAAGTTGGATTACTATGGCAAACCAATAAAATTACCGTAGCACATGAGCATTACTGTACTGCATCCACACAACAAATAATGTCATCTCTTTACCCTTACATATTTAACGCTAAAAGAAAGGGCTTAAAAATGATCGCTTGCGCAATTTCTGGCGACTTACACGAGTTAGGCATACGTATGGTTTCCGATATGTTTGAATTGGATGGATGGGATACATACTATTTAGGTGCCAACATGCCTGATATAAACATTATTACATCCATTAAAGAACAAAAAACGGATGTTTTAGCATTATCGGTAACCATGCCTTTTCACCTTGGCAAGGTCGAGCGCCTGATTAAGAAAATACGAAACGACAAAAACCTTGACAACTTGATAATTATCGTAGGTGGATACACATTCAATAGTGATCCAACCTTATGGAAACGATTAGGCGCAGATGGAATGACGCGCAATGGTACAGAAGCAGTAGGATTAGCGAACAGACTAATTAAAGACCATTGAAATGACAAATCAATCCATTGAAGAGATATTGAATGAGATGACGTTACTAAATAACGAACTTATAAATACGCAGCGTGATTTGGCAAAAAAGAGTTCTGAAGTTGAAAAACTCAATCTGCAATTAAAGAAATCAAACGCTGAACTTCAGCAGTTTGCTTCAATAGTCTCTCATAATCTACGTACACCGGTGGCAAATATTGTTGGACTTTCGTCCATTTTAAAGGACGCTATTTCTGAAGAAGATAAGGCCAGTAGTCAAGAACTTTTATTTAAAGCTGTTGAGCGATTAAACGAAGTAATAGAAGACTTAAGTAAAATATTAAAAACAAAATCTCAGATTAATGAAATTAATGAAGTTATTTATTTTGATCAATTGGTAAGTAACATCAAGTCAAGCATACATATTCTGTTAGAAAAAGAAAAAGTTCAATTTACTACTGACTTTAGGGCAATTGATAAAATAACGAGTAACAAAAGTTACATCTATAGCATTTTTTATAATTTGATCTCAAATAGTATTAAATATAAACAGATAGGCCGACCACCCGTTATAAACATTGTAAGTGAAATCGATAAAAATAAAATTCTACTTTATTTTAAAGACAATGGTGCAGGAATCGATCTCAAAAAAAATGGCGACAAACTCTTTGGTTTATATAAGCGATTTAATCATGATGCGGAAGGAAAAGGATTAGGATTATTTATGGTGAAAACACAAATTGAATCATTGGGAGGTAATATTAAAGCAGAAAGCATAGTAGGCGTAGGGACAGAATTTACTATTGAAATTCCTTCACCAACCTAGTTTTACAATAGAACAGACCTATCGTTACCGGTACCTCAACCGGAGATACTTT
>JBPPMM010000246.1:0-6234 GCA_051306075.1 Chitinophagaceae bacterium | reverse complement strand
ATAATATGTTTTAAAAAAATGGCTTACATCCTCCAACCTTGCAGAGTCCAGATCGGCCAGGTCTCCATAAAAATTATGGGCATTGTACCAGTTTTCATTAGCATATTGGGGCATATCCAACCATGGAAAACCACCGTAAGGCTGGTTTAATACATTGACTTTAACTTCATTTTTTACCACTCCCTGTTGGTTGGTCAAATTTTCCTGGGTAACCGACAGCCCTTTCATTCTATCCGCCTCAGCCCAAAGCGCCGTTTCCAGTTTATGTGAGGGCATCACTTCAAAATAATTTGTAAAATCAAAACGGGTGGATCCGTTCAACACACCCCCATTGGTTTGAACCAACTGAATGAATTCCATTTTACCTAAATTTTTCGAACCCTGGAACATCATGTGTTCAAATAAATGGGCGAAGCCTGTACGATTTTTAGGTTCAATCCGGAAGCCAATATTATAATAAACACCTACACCAATGGTAGGGGCTTTTCTATCCGGAGATAAAACCACTTTTAATCCATTGTCTAGCTTATAATAAACCACAGGCACATCCAAATTACCTACGGGCTTTCCTGACCATGAAATAAAAAGAAGGGAAAGAGAAGTCAAAATTGGGATCGAAAGTAGCAGATGCCATTTAATTACCATAAAGAGCATTTAAAGATTTTGAGTATCCTGTAGAACCGAAATTCTATATTAAAATACCAAAAATACCTTTAGGACATTCGCCGTTCATAAAAAGTCTTAAAACCGGGTTCCCAAATAATGCGGCAACATTTTTCGCCAGGTAACCCAATCATGCGGCCATTCGGCACCCCATATATCTAACTCATACCAGATGTCTTTATCATATAATTGTTTTGCAAAACGGCCACTTGCAGCCGGATCCTCATAGTTACCAGCTCCGGTAAGAATATGTATATGGCTGCTCTGCCGAATTTGCTGCAGGATTCCATGATCCGTAAGATTGGCAATATAGTGCGCCGGGCTGTTGTAATAAACATTATCATCATAATGCCCTTTGGTATATTCTGTAAGATCATAAACACCGCTCATTGCAATAACTCCATTTATAATATCCGGGCGTTTTAAAAAAAGATTCATACTATGTAAGGCACCAAAGGATGCACCACAAGTGATTATGGGTGTTTCCAAACTACTGTCGTTCCTGATAAAAGGGACCACTTCATTATATACATAATCATTCCAAGCCTGGTGCCGTACCGATTTATGCCATGGATCCATTTCATTATTCATCCAGCTTTCTTTATTGATACTCTCTATTGAATAAATCTTCACTTTGCCGCTTTCAATAAATGGAGCTACGGCATCCATGAGTTGAAATCGCTCATACTCCAGGTAATCCGCAGCTGCCGTAGGAACAAGCAGCAAAGCAAATCCATAATCGCCATAGGTAGCTATTGGCATATCCCGGTTTAGTGAGGGGCTGTACCAGGAGGTTAACTCTCTTTTCATTTTTATTATTATTTGAGTGCAGATAAGTAGGTCTGTGAATAAATAGTAATCATCCAATCATTATGTTTATTGAAAAGTAGCTGCTATCAGGCACTTTATAAACAGGTCCGCAAGCACCTGGGAGCATTACATTTTACGAATATAGCTGGATTCAGAGGTAAAGTTTTAAATGTATTATTTCAATCGGAAATAATATTTTATGCTAATTAAAGGTTGATGAAAATCAATAAGTGGTCAATTCTATCGCTTTTTCAATAAAAAGGAGAAAAATACTATGTACTTTAACCAAGTAATATTACTTTGACATGCTAGTATTTTTACTGAGTAATTTTAGCCAAAAGTAATACCCGATGTCCAAAATAATCAGATATCATCCCGGCCAATCCAATCTTCTTGTAATACCCATTGTCTTTCCAATTCCATTCAATCATTTAGTCTATTTAAAAAAAATTAATGCAAAGAGGTCAGGAGCAGAAGAAAATCAGGATCATATTGGTTGATGATCACAAAGCAATCCGGGATTCATGGAAAGCCCTACTGGAACAAGACAACCGATTTCTTGTAGTTGAAGAATGCGAGGATGGCAGTGATGCAATACAAGCTGCCCACCGTTTGATACCAGATATTATCCTTATGGACATCAATATGAAACACGTAAATGGTTTCGAGGCTACAAAAAAAATCTCTGAAAGTTTGCCTTCCGTAAAAATCATTGGACTATCTGTAAATAATCATCCCGGTTATGCGGCTAAAATGCTCAGTCTCGGAGCAAGGGGTTTTGTTACCAAAAGCTCTCCCTTTTCTGAATTAACCAATGCTATTTTAAAAGTTCAGGAAGGGAAAAATTATCTCTGCGAAGAAATAAAAAAATACTCCGGTAATGGTCAAATAATTTGATTCTGTTCCCACAGGTATTTTCATGTCAGGCTCATTGTTTCGCCGTATTGCCAAAAGCGGGTAAATTTGCCGCCTTATGGATTTAAGCAAAAACTTTGAACCAACGTCCATCGAGGAAAAGTGGACAAAACACTGGAAGGATAAACGCTATTTCCACAGCCAGCCCGACGGCAGGCAACCCTTTACAGTTGTCATTCCGCCGCCTAATGTTACGGGGGTACTTCATATGGGACATACCCTGAATGAAACAGTCCAGGATATCCTGGTGCGTAAAGCAAGAATGAGCGGTTTTAATGCATGCTGGGTACCTGGCAGTGATCATGCATCCATTGCCACAGAATCGAAGGTGGTTCAAATGCTGACGGAAAAAGGTATCAGTAAAACAGATCTGTCCCGTGATGAATTTCTTAAATATGCCTTTGAATGGAAAGAAAAATATGGAGGAATAATTTACAATCAAATAGAACGCCTGGGATGCAGTGTAGATTGGGAAAGAGTTTCATTCACTATGGATGAAGATTATTATAAAGCAGTAATTAGAGTTTTTGTTGATTTGTACAATAAAGGATCCATATACAGGGGCGCCCGGATGATCCATTGGGATCCGGCGGCAAGAACGGCCTTAAGTGATGAAGAAGTGGAGTACAGGGATATCGCCGGCAAATTATATTATGTATCCTACAAAATTGTTGATGAGAACGGAGTTCCCATAAATTCTAATCCGGCAGCTATTACTATTGCTACGCAACGCCCCGAAACGATTATGGGCGATACAGCCGTTTGTGTAAATCCTGCTGACGAAAGATATGCGCACCTCAAAGGGAAATTCGTTATTGTTCCTTTAGTAAATAGAAAAGTGCCAGTAATTTTTGATGAATATGTAGATAAAGAATTTGGAACCGGCGCATTGAAAGTAACCCCGGCACATGACATCAATGATTATAATCTCGGCTTAAAGCACCATCTTGAAATCATCGACACACTCAATGAAGATGGTACACTTAGTGAGGCTGCGCAAGTTTTTGTTGGTCTCGATCGGTTTGCTGCAAGAAAGAAAGCTGTTGAGCAATTAGTATCCGATGGGCTATTAGAGAAGGAAGAAGATTATACTACCCGAATTGGTTTTTCCCAACGAAGCCATGCAATAGTTGAACCACGGATATCTACCCAGTGGTTTGTTAAAATGAAAGACCTGGCTGAACCCGCCTTGAAAGAAGTTACTGAAGGAAGAATAAAAATTCATCCCGGTGAAAAATTCCTGGCAACATACAAATATTGGCTTGAAAATGTAAAAGACTGGTGTATCAGCCGACAGCTTTGGTGGGGACAGCAAATTCCTGCCTGGTATGATAAAGAAGGAAGATTAGAGGTAGCAGAAACTGAAGAAAAGGCGAAAGAACAATTCCGGGAAAAATATTCGGTTACCAATCCTCAATTGACCCGTGATGAGGATGTATTAGATACCTGGTTTTCTTCATGGCTATGGCCTATGGAAGTTTTTAAAGGGATCAGTAATCCCGGCAATGAAGAAATAAAATATTATTATCCTACTTCTGTTTTGGTTACAGGGCAGGATATCATTTTTTTCTGGGTAGCACGAATGATCATGGCCGGTATGGAATACATGGATGAAAAGCCATTCAGCGATGTATATTTTACCGGAATGGTAAGGGATAAGCAGGGAAGGAAAATGAGTAAACAATTGGGCAACTCACCTGATCTGCTTATGTTGATTGATAAGTTTGGAGCCGATGCTGTACGATTTGGCATTATGATTTCTTCGCCTGCAGGCAATGATCTTTTATTTGATGAAAGCAGCTGTGAACAAGGACGAAATTTTAATAATAAGATATGGAATGCCCTTAAGCTGATAAAAAGATGGGAGGCAAATCAATTGGAGTCTCCGCTTCAGGAACCCAGTAAAAACTTTGCAGCCGAGTGGTTTGAAAACAGGCTGAATGAAGTAAGAACTGAAGTTGACCGCTTGTACTCTGAATTTAGATTAAGTGAAGCATTGAAGGCAGTGTACTCCCTGATCTGGGATGATTTCTGTAGCTGGTACCTTGAGTGGGTGAAGCCGGCATATGAAAAACCTATAGATTCAAAAATCTATAATCAAACAGTCAGTTATTTTGAGCAACTGATGCATATGCTCCATCCGTTTATGCCATTTATTTCGGAAGAGATATATCACCAGCTCAAACTACAGGATGATGATTTAACTGTAAAACAATATTCTGCTATAGGATATAAAAATGAAAAAATATTAAAAACAGGTATTGTATTAAAAGAAGTAATTACCGGTATCCGGGATGCCCGGAATAAGGCTCAACTAAAACCCAGGGAAGGCATCCAACTCTATATTCTCAGCCAGGATCTTAAAGTTTATACAAGGATAGAATCCATACTGGCCAGGCAGGTAAATGCTGAAACCATAAATTATACCGAAACCCCGGTAAGTAATTCGATAAACGTTGTCATTCTAAAAGATAAATTCTTTATTGGGACTAGTACTCCTTTGGATACTAGTTCCCAAATAGAACAACTGCAAAAGGATCTTGAATATTATAAAGGTTTCCTGATCTCGGTAGAAAAAAAACTAAGCAATGAACGATTTATTCAGAATGCAAAACCGGAAGTAGTAGAAATTGAACGGAATAAAAAAGCAGATGCGGAAACAAAAATAAAAGCAATTAAAGAAAGTCTTGAAAACCTGAATTAAATCTGCTTTTTCTTAATGCTTAATTTCTATCCTGATATCACTTTATCTCGGCAAAATACTTACGGGCAAAATAAATTCAAATACCGTTTGTTTTGATTTTGAAAAAAGATCATCATCAAGTAGCCGGCTTATCCGGAAACCAAAAGTGAGTTCGTATTGGTTCCACCATTTGGTATCAAAATAAATTTCGCCGCCGGCACTTCTTTGATCAGCAGTGACTGCTTTATTTCTTGAATACACCCTGGTAAAATCAAAAAATGCATTGGCTCTCAGCCTTTGGAAATATAAAATGTTGCCAAACCCCCAATCCGGGTATAACAATGGAAAATGATAATTGGCAGAGGCTCTCCACATTCTTGAAAAATTACCTTCGTTGTATCCCCTGGAATATGAAAACTGGTTGCCAAACAGGGCATCAAGCGTATCTCTTCCCTGGAACGCACCTGTCAATACAAAACTATGTGTGGAAGCAAAGCCAGGCAAAAACAAAGATGTATTTCCAAGTAAATGCCAGCTATCATATTTTGTAATGGCATGATTATATCGCCCCGACACTGCATAACCTAAGCGAGGGTAAATATGCTGCAAGGCGGATTCAATTTGCTGGCTAAATGATAGCCTGTGTGAAAGGTAACTGAAATTGCTATTGACGAAATCTAATTTTGCAGGTCCCTTTATCCGATCATTCCTGTACACATAATCGGTGCCCGCCGTAAAATTTTTAATTGTTCGTCCGCTTGTAAAGCGGAGAGGTATACTTAACCCCACCCTGGTATCCAGCTGATCCCATACGCGTAATTTATTAGCAGAAACCTGTGACCTGTCGAAAGTGTATTGTGTTCCGGCATTTATATACGGGAAAAAACCTCCATATACTGTTCTGAAACCAACCGCGTTGGTATTGTCATTTTGATTGTACAAATAGTATAATTCAGTTTCTAATGTATTCAGGATATTTTGACCATATAATGAAAATGTAAATTCCGGGTCTTCATAATAAGGTCGCCAGCTATGAAAATTTAACAGGCGGGTTGCTTTTTTGTATTTGCCAACAGGAAACTTGCGGTTTGAAAAATCTTTTGAAAGAATATCGGTAATGGACTGGCTATGGCTCACCGGGTAAATATTCTCCATCCGCATAG
>JBPPMM010000241.1:0-4090 GCA_051306075.1 Chitinophagaceae bacterium | reverse complement strand
CCTTTCTTTTAGAAGGAACAAAAAACACGGTTTCAGCCAAATTGTTCTCCATTGCCAGTAGCTGCATCAGATCATCGGGCAACCATTTCTTTAAGGGAATAACTGCAGCAGGATTGCCACCAAACAACTTATCTGTAAATGCGTCTACCTGGTAAAGTTTAAGTTTAATCTTCTTGTTTTTCATAATTACCAAATAAAAAATCCCGGAGTGAGCCGGGATTATAAAAATATTTTTTATGTTTCAATCAAGCCGGAAAGAAATTTTGCAAATCACTCCATAACTGATAACTTTTTCATTTTTTACATGGGCCTTAATATCTTTCACAAAGACAGAATCAATATTTCTAACTGTTTTGGATGCTTCTGTTACTGCGGTTTGAATAGCGTCGTCAATTCCCTTCTCAGAAGATGCAATTACTTCAATAACTTTTACAATAGGCATAATTTTTAATTTAAAAATGAAAAATCTTTTTTATGGATCATGCTATATCCGTCCTATTCTGCCATCATTTGGCTGATTACTGTCTCAATATCTTCTGCATTCGGTTTACTAAAGTAATCTCCGTCGCTCCCATAAGCAGGACGGTGATTTTTGCCGGTAATCGTTCGTGGTGCCACGTCCAGATATTTATACCCGCCCTGTTCTTCCATCACTTTATTAAACATATAGGCCGAAGCTCCGCCCGGCACGTCTTCGTCAATAAAAACGATACGATTGGTTTTCTTTAGTGAATCCAGAATAGTATGATGAAGGTCAAACGGCAATAAAGTCTGAACGTCTATGATTTCGCAGCTGATATTATTTTTTTCTAACGATAAAACCGCCTCATTTATAATCCGTAATATTGAGCCATAAGATACTATAGTAATATCTTCTCCTTCTTTAATTATTTCCGGAACCCCAAGAGCAACTGTCATCTCACCCAGGTTTGAAGGAAGTTTTTCCTTGAGCCTGTAACCATTCAGGCATTCTACAACTATAGCAGGATCGTTTCCTTTTAATATAGTATTATACATTCCGGCGGCCTGAACCATATTTCTCGGCACACATATATATATTCCGCGAAGCGAATTGATCATCATACCCATTGGAGAACCACTATGCCAGATTCCCTCCAGGCGATGACCACGTGTACGCACAATTAAAGGGCAACTTTGTCTGCCGAATGTTCTGTAATGAAGTGTAGCTACATCATCACTTAGGGGCTGCAAACCATATAGGAGGTAATCCAGGTATTGAATCTCGGCTATCGGTCTAAGGCCGCGTAATGCAAGTCCAATTCCCTGGCCCATAATAGTTAGTTCCCGGATACCTGTATCAAATATCCGGTCGCTTCCATGCTTTGCCTGCAACCCGCTAAAACCCTGGTTTACATCTCCAATCTGGCCAAGATCTTCTCCAAAGGCTATTACCCGTGGATTGCTGGCAAATAGCTGGTCAAAATATTTATTTAATATTTCATATCCATTAATTGAAGGAGCATCCGTTTTCAGATTTGCTTTTATTATCTCCACATGTAATGCGCTCTTTGGGCCGTCATTATACAAATGGGAATTATAGAGCTGCTTGCTCTCCTTTAGCAGATCACTATAATAATCCTTTGTCCAAAATATATTATCATTGTTACCGGCTAAATCAATTGCATCATGCAAAGCTTTCATTATATCTCTTCTCAAAGGTTCCCTGTTAAGTGAAAGCTTACCTGCAATTTTTAATAATTGAACGGATAGGTCCGGGATACTTTGCGCCAGGTTATTCAATAGTTCGGTTGTCTTAGTTACCTGCTGTTTTATAGGACCCAGGTATTTTTGCCAGGCCTGAATTTTACTTTCCCGTACATGCCCCTTGGCCCAGCGCTCGGTTACAGCCAGTTCTTCCTCATCGCTCAACGCATTTTCAATAATCCACTCTCTCATCTTTTTTAGGGCATCCCATTCTCTTTCCCACGCCAGCCTGTCTTGCGTTTTATATCGCTCATGACTGCCCGAGGTAGAATGACCCTGTGGCTGAGTTATTTCTTCTACATGAAATAATACGGGGACATGGGTTTCCCTGGCTAGTCGGATACCTTCATCAAACACTTCACACATGCCGGCATAATCCCATCCTTTTACCCTGTAAATATTTATTCCATTGGTATCTTCTTCTTTTTGCATACCACCCATTGCAACAGAAATTGAGCCTTTTGTGGTCTGTATTTTTTTTGGCACCGAAATGCCAAAGCCATCATCCCAAACAAAAATGGCCAGGGGCACCTGCATTACTCCGGCGGCATTTACTGTTTCCCAAAAATGACCTTCTGTGGTGGCAGCATCGCCAATGGTACAAAAACACACTTCATTACCATTATCTGAAAGGTTTTCCATTTTTTTTAACCCCTCTACCTTTCTAAAAAGTTTGGAGGCTAATGCAAGTCCCAGGGACCTGGGCATTTGGGCAGCAGTAGGAGCCATATCGCTTGCGATATTGTGAGTCTTTACCAGGTCAAGCCAATTACCCTGCTCATCTGTTAAGGGAGTACTAAAATGTGAGACCATTTGCCTTCCCGCATTGTTCGGGTCGTTTTTTATGTCCGGATCGGCGTATAGCTGCGAAAAAAATTGTTCCACAGTTGATTGACCTATTGCAAAATGAAAAGTTTGGTCACGGTAATAACCACTCCTAAAATCACCTGGTTGAAAAAATTTAGCCATTGCCAGCTGGGCCACTTCCTTACCATCTCCAAAAATTCCAAATTTTGCTTTGCCGGTCAACACTTCCTTTCTTGCTAACAGGCTGGTCTCCCGGCTTACACACGCAATCCGGTAATCGCTTAATACCTCCTCCCTGAATTTGTCAAAAGACAATTTTGCATCGGCAGGCATCGTTAATGGAGTAGCATTGTCCATGTGGCAAAAATAGGAGATTACAATCATTTGAAACTTTTCTAAAAAACCCGTTTCCTGGACTGCAACCAATGTTTGCAATCTTCCATCTTTCATGTAAATTTGAAATTCCGAATTAGCTATTTATGAAACAAATACCCTTTCTTATTCTTTTCCTTTCTTTAAGTTTTTTTGCAGGAGCCCAGGCTGCTCCTGAATCATCGACCGAAGAAATACTTAAGCTCAAAGAAACCGAACATGACTTTGGTAAAATACCCCAGGGCAAGCCGGTTTATTACACGTTTGAAATCGTAAACGTTGGTTCCCAACCATTAAAGTTGGATGATGTACATGCCTCATGCGGCTGTACCACACCAGAATGGAGCAGGGAAGAAATTGCCCCCGGCGCTACTGCCAATATAAAAGTTGGCTACAACGCTGCTTCTGAAGGCGGTTTTGATAAGGTGGTAACAATTACCTACAATACTAATCAGAGCAAAATACTGAAGATCAAGGGAAATGTATGGCGGGCTCCTGAAGGCTCAGCTCCCCCAAATGCTTCAGTTCAATTCTTAAAAAAACAAACACTATAAATTAAAACTTTTCCAAATGAAGAAATTCTTCCTTTTAGCCTCTGCAATGGTAATTGGCTTTGCTGTAATGGCCCAGTCAAAAAAAGATGATAAAATCAAATTTAATACGGAGATTCACGATTTCGGAAAAATAAAGCAGGGAACTCCGGTAACCTATTTTTTTGAAATTCAAAATAATAGTGATAAACCCATTGTAGTAGAAAATGCTTCTGCCAGTTGTGGATGTACTGTTCCCGAAAAACCCGAAAAGCCAATTAGCCCTGGCGAATCCGGCAAACTAAAAGTTCAGTACAATGCGGCTACGGTAGGCCCATTTAAGAAAGACATTTTTATTAAGCTCGCAGGTGTAGAACAGCCTAAAACCGTTCAGATAGTTGGTGAAGTATTGGCGGCTAATTGAATTTCTCCGCCTAATAAAACCGGCATTATTAATTAATTATTCCTTTTAAATTTACCAGCCCCTTCAGTTTTTCTGAAGGGGTTTTTTGATTTCAGCTTTATCTCAACCATGTTTCACACGTTTACATTCCCTCATGCTTTAAGATGGCGAAAAATTACCCGAAGATTCGAAAAAGAACACTGGCTGTGGGGAAAATTATTACCATGACCCACATCTTAAGGTTAAATATTTT
>JBPPMM010000230.1:0-7336 GCA_051306075.1 Chitinophagaceae bacterium | reverse complement strand
CCAGGCTTTATTGCAGGGAAGAAGGTAATACCTTATCAGGTAGATGATTTATGCAACATCTTTTCTTCCCTGCAATTATTTTAATCAGATACAAACCGTAAAACCGTAAGCTATGAAACAAGTGTCTAACTTTTTTATTGCTATTGCACTTTGCTTTTCTTCCTCTTTACTTTATGCACAACCAGATTCTACCTCAAAAAAAATCGGTTTCAAATTGGAAACTTATTTTAATAGTAATCTCAATTATTTTGGGCGTATTGATAGTTTGAAAAGCAGTGGAGTATTCCCCATGGCGGAACTTTGGTTCAAGAATAAATTTTACATAAACGCCGCTCCGGTATTTACCCACAACAGCCTTTCCGGTTTTCAATATGCCGGTACGGTGGCCACGGCAGGTTATGCATATAATAATGGAAAATCGGCAGGCCATTTCTATTTGGTAAAACCCATTTATAAAAATAACAGCCAGGTGGTTCAGTCTACTTTAAAGGCACAAGCAGCAGCCAATTATTCTTTAATAAATAGTATTGTAAATGTGACAATAGGAACTGATGTAAAATTTAGTGGTGACCTGGACTATGGATTAACCGGCGGTGTTGATCATATTTTCAAAAAGAAGTTGGTAAATAATTCGCTTCTGATCATTGATCCCTCAGCCTATATTTATGCAGGTACCCAAAAGTTTACAAAAACTTCCAGAGAAAAAACGGGCTCGCCGATATTACCCGGCCCTGATCGCTTAATTACTTCTGAAGTAAAAAAAATGAATATTCTTTCATATGAATTTTCCGTACCCATAATTTATAGCTCAGGCAAATGGATGCTATTAGCTATTCCCTCATATGTTATACCCCAAAACCTGGTTAAATCAGAAAGCCGTCCTGACCTTAATGAAAGAGGCAAAGAAATGTTTTACGTAACAATTGGCGGAAAGATAAGTTTATGATCTGTTGTATGCAGTTGAATGAACACTCTGCGTAACAATGATCCAAAGATTGAAATAAGGGTTACTTATAAATTGCAGCGGGTTGGAAATATTCAATGCTAAATTTTGCTTACAATAATCAAAGTGAAATTAGCTCCTTTGTTAAGTTGCCGGATTAACATTTTTAAGAAGCGGCTACCAATTATATTTGCCTTCAATAAACTACCAAATAAGGCTGCTCCTTCATGTCGTCCCGTAAAAAAAAGAAACTATCCCGATGGATTATTGGCCTCAGCATTATGGCCCTTGTGATGCTTGCGGGGTGGTTATTATTGCAGTGGACCTTATACCGTAAATCCAAATTCACCCGCTATCCTGAATTCGGCATCGGAATTCCCAATGACTACCTTATACACGGTATTGATGTGTCAAGGTATCAAAGCCTGATTGCCTGGGAAGAAGTGAAGGCTATGAAGGTAGATAACATAAGGGTAAGCTTTGCCTTCATGAAGGCAACAGAAGGAATTGGCAATGTGGATCCACAATTCCGGCGGAACTGGAGAAAAGCAAAGAGCAATGAGATTATCCGCGGTGCCTATCATTTTTTTATTGCAAGCAAGGACGGCAAAACTCAGGCGGAGAATTTTATTAAAAGGGTGGACCTGGAACCGGGCGATCTTCCTCCCGTTTTGGACGTTGAGCAACGTAACGGTGTTTCAAAAGCCCAGTTACAAAAAGAGGTAAAAAAATGGCTGCAAGTGGTGGAAGCTCATTATGGCGTGAAACCGATCATTTATACCAATGTTGATTTTTATAAGCAAAACCTGGGCAATGAATTTGACATATATCCCCTTTGGGCTGCCCATTATTACGAACAACACAAACCCCGCATCAACCGCGAATGGGTTTTCTGGCAACATAATGATGGCGGCAATGTAAATGGCATTCTTTCTAAAGTTGATTTTAATGTCTTCAACGGTGATTCAATTGCTTTTAAAAAATTATTGATTCCATACTGAGTAATGGGTTTAGATTTGAATAATGTCTGGTAATCCACCCGGCACTAGCAACGAATAAGTAAAAACCAAAATATGGAACAGGGTTGGGATCCTGAAGTCACCAGATATTTCAAAAAGATAATCAACACAATTGCTTTCGGGTTATTATGGATGATGTCGGTATTGACAGCAGGATTTTATTTTGGATTGGCTTATCATCCGGTTATTCTTTATACGATCCTATTTTATACAGGCTTTATTATCAGCTTGCTATTATTAATCCGTTATTATCTCCATTTATGGAAAAAATAAAATCAACATTATATTATCTTCCGGCCTAATTTTTTGTATCCAAAATGATTGGTGCATTCCCTTTCCCCATAATAATCACTTTTGCATTTGGCGATTTAGCCAGTTCCAGGTATGCCTTGATCTGTTCATACTGTAATTGCTGAGAAGTAAGTCCTATATTAATAATTCGCTGGTAATCCGCTATACCCTGCGCCTCTACCCTTTTTCTTTCCGCTTCCTGAGTTTCTTTCAACAAAACAAATTGCATTTTTTGTGCATCCTGTTCTGCATTGATCTTTTGTTCAATAGTTGCACGTACAGATTGAGGCAGTGTTATGTTTCTTACAAGTAACTGCTCCAGCATCAGGCCTCTTTTCTTAAAATCATCGTCAATACTCTTAAAAATACGTTGCTGAAATTCATCTCTTTTATTTGAATAAAGCGATACCGCCTCATAATAAACCGAATTATCCCTGATCTTGGTTCTTGTCAGCGGGCGAACAATTTTGTCCGTATAGTCCATCCCGGTTTCCCGGACCAGCTTGGGAGCTTCTGAAGGAAGCAGTTTATAAAGTACGGTAAGATCGATGGTTACTTCCAGTCCGTCAGCAGTTAATACGCGGATGGCATCATCTCCTTGTTGTATACTTTCATCCTGGGCGCCACTCATTGTGTAGTTCTGAGTTTTTATATCTAACCGCCGTACTTCTACCAAAGGATTAATAAAATTCAGGCCACTGCTTAATACATCGTTCTGCACCTTTCCAAACAACGATTTAACGCCAACCTGGCCGGCTTCTATTTGAACAAAACATTTTACCAGTATCCCGATAACCATCAGAAATACAGCAACCACCCGAATAATTTTTGCATACCGCGCAAACTGATAATTTTTTTGTAAAGCAAATCCTGCAATTAAAACAAGGATTCCTAAAATAAATATTGGCATATAAAAAGTTTTTAGTTTAAAAATATTTAACTGCTATGATCAACAATGATCAACCATTTGCTTTGTATTTTTTTTAAAAGCAATGTATAGTGTCCGCTCAATTTACCGATACTTCGTTCCAGTTTCCATTTACCTGCCACCTGGAAATATTGATGGGAAAGTCGTTTAACCAAAATAATATCGAATGAAAGTTTTCCCATCGCTGTTGTATCGGGATAATTCTTTTGATAATTATTCAAAGTGTTGGCCCAGCCATAGGTAACACCATTTTTTCCAATGAACATTAATGAATCGCTTTTCCAATACGTTTTCATAAATCCTTCCATATCTCCTTTGTTCCATGCCTTTGTTTGCTCATCAAGCAGTTTACGTACAGCCAACTCGTCTTTGCCGGCGTCACGGCCAACAACCACAGTTTGAGCCGGACTATATATAGATAAAAAGATAAAACTAAAGACTAACAACTTTTTCATTACCGGGTGTTTGATTTGAAAATAGGCTAAATAATAAACAAATCAGTAATTAACTGAGTACAGAGATCAGGGCGCAATATGATAAAAGGAAAATTAAAGGTGGCGGAGGAAATAAAAATAAGAGTAACCAGTTTATTTCACTTTCATAAAGAATGCAAAATACGAAATGCTTGTCAAACTTTATCGATTTATCATTGGTAACTTCGCGTTATAAATTTGAATTATGTCAAAAAAGACGATGATTTACGTTGGTTTCTTCGTTCTCCTGGTCAGCATTTTTTATATAGTGGTAAGGCCATGGATCAAAAAAAATGATACCATTTCTCCTATACAACCCTTTTCATTTATAAACCAGGATGGCAAAATTGTTTCTGATAAAGATGTGGAAGGAAAAGTGTATGTAGCAGAATATTTTTTCACAACCTGCCCTGGCATTTGCCCCACTATGAATACAAATATGAAAAGAGTTTACGAAAAATTTAAAAATGAAAAAGATTTCCTGATTCTTTCTCATACGTCGGATCCGGAAAGGGATTCAGTTCCTGTATTAAAAAGATATGCCGATTCAATGGGTGTCAACACGGCTAAATGGATATTCCTGACCGGAAGAAAAGACAGTTTATATACCACAGCAAGAATCAGCTATACGATTGATGATCCTGCTAATAATATGAAAAACATCCAGGATGATTTTCTACATACACAATTCTGGGCACTTGTAAATAAACAAGGAGAAGTGAAGAAAATATATGATGGATTAAAGGACAGTGAAATTAATGCGATGATGAAGGAAATTAAGAAAATGCTTTAGTTGCCAGAATGGGAATGAATACAAATATCAGGAAAATATTAAAACGCAGCCAGCTAAGCTATACAGCGGGTCGGGAAAAAATACTTCATCTTTTCCTGGACCATTCCGGGGCATTGGCCCACGGTGATATTGAAAAAAAAGCGGGGGAAAAATTTGACAGGGTCACCGTATACAGAACCTTGCAGGTTTTTGTAGAAAAAGGAATCATTCATACAATCCCCACTCCTGATAATTCGATCCGGTACGCATTGTGCAAAGATGATTGTGAAGCAGGGCAGCATCATGACCAGCATATTCATTTCGTTTGCAGCCGTTGTAAAAATACTTTTTGTCTTGATGATATTGTAACACCGGATATAAAATTGCCGAAAGGATATATATCCAAACATACCGAAGTAGTGGTAGAAGGAATTTGCAATGAATGCAGCTGACGGTAAAATTATTTGCTATAAAAAAGCCCCCGTGTAGAAACACGGGGACTTAGGTTAAGGCTCTGATTAGTAGCTATTTTAAAATATGATTAGTAATACCAGGATTCAAATGTAATATGAGTATTTGATATTTCCGAATTTCTTCAATACCACATTGGTAGTATTTCAATCTTTTTTCTGAATAGCATCCAACTCATGCTTTACAAATTGCATTAACCCGCTTATATAAGCGGGTGAAAAATTGAACTCCAACCCGGCTGCTTTAAAAAGTTCAGGCAAAGTCCGTGTGCCTCCCAGGTCAAGTGCTGATATATAGTTTGCAATTGCTTTGTCCGGATCTTGTTTATATTGTTGCCAGAGCCCGATAGCGCCCAACTGAGCAATACCATACTCGATGTAATAAAAAGGCACCTCAAACAGATGTAACTGGCGCTGCCAGGAGAAAAGCCGGTACTCATCCAGCCCGGAAAAATCAATAACCGGCGAGGAGAATTCTTTCAGAATCTTAAACCATACTTCAGCTCTTTGGTTCTCTGTATGATTTGGATTTTCATACAACCAATGCTGAAATTTGTCAATGGTAGCTATCCACGGAAAAATAGTAATCACCCTTTCCAGTTGTTGTTCTTTTGCCCGGTTAAGTTCTTCCTCATTGTCAAAGTAAACTTTCCAGTGGTCCATGCTGAAAAGCTCCATACTCATACTTGCTACTTCTGCTATTTCAGTTGGGTATTCTTTAAAACTATGTAGTTCCAGGTCGTGAGAAAGAAAAGAATGAACGGCGTGTCCTCCCTCGTGAACCATGGTTGTTACATCATCAAGTTGTCCTGCAGCATTCATGAAAATAAAGGGAGCGCCGCTTTCAGCCAAAGGACAATTATATCCACCCGGCGCCTTTCCTTTCCTGCTTTCCAGGTCCAGGTGGCCCATGCTTTTCATTCTTTGCAGGCAGTCTCCAAAAAAAGGAAGCAGCTGGTTAAAACATTGAATCGTTTTTTCAATAAGTTCCTCTCCGGTTTTAAAGGGGCGAAGTGGTTTTATGCCGGCTGGTTCCGCTTCTATATCCCAGGGACGAAGTGTCTCCAGGCCCAGTTTATCTTTTTTTACCTTGTTAATCTGGTTTACCAAAGGCATCACGTGTAATTTAACAGCTTCATGAAAATTGTAACAATCTTCTTTTTTATAATCAAATCTGCCCAATTCAATAAACCTGAAATCACGATAGTTATCAAATCCTGCATTAAGAGCAATTTGATGCCGTTTTTTCAATAAGGAAGAAAACAGATCATTAAGTGCCGTTTTATCCTGCAACCTTCTTTCACTGATTTTACGATAAACTTCTTCCCTGAGCTTTCTGTCAGGATCTTCTAAAAATTTTGCTGCTTGCTGTAAAGTATATTCCTGGCCGTTAACTTCAATCGTCATTTTTCCAGCAATCATACCAAACCGTTGCGCTTCAACATTCATTTCTGCCTGTAAGGGTATATTGTTTTCCCGAAAAAGATCAATGCTTTTTTTTACATTACGCAGGTAAGTAAAGAATTTATCGTGATTCAGTTCTTTTGTAAAAGATGAAGCGATCAGTTTTCGGTTCAACTTATCAGCATATGGCTGGATCTTAGGCTGGATTTCCATCATAAAAAAATTGAAGGATTCTTCCAATACTTTATTTTCTGTATCACAGGTCATTTTTATCTGCCGCCAGCAAGCATCTTCACTAATTGCCGCTTCCACCTCATTGATATCCTTCAACCATTGCTCCAGGCAATGTTCTGATTCAATATTCCTTTCAGCAAGCTCTTTAAAATAAGATTCTATGGAATTCCAGTCTTTGAGTACAAAATCTGCAGGTAAATAGTGCCGGGGTATCTTTTTTAAATCAGCGGTATATTTCATGTTTAAGGTCGTTAAAAAATATAAAAGCTACCCTGAAACTGTCAGGGTAGCCAGGATAAAAAAATTGTTTACTTCTTTTTTGGAGCAGCTTTTTTCTTTGGTGCGTCTTCTTTTTCTTTTTTAACAGAGGTGGTGCTCTCTTTTTTCGGCGCTGCCTTCTTCTTTGCTGGTTTATCTTCAGCTTCCTTCTTCTGAGTCCCTTCTTTAGTTTTCACAGTCTCCTTTATTTCGGCTACCTCCTTCGCTTTTGTATCCTCTTTTGCTTTAGCAGGCTTTTTAGCAGGTTCTTTTTCTTTCACTTTCTCTTCCACTAATTCTTCTTCCGGCTCTTCTTCCGCTTGCTCTGACAATTTGATCTCAATATTTTCCTTTTTTAGGATCTCAAACCATTTAACCATTTTTTTAAGATCGCTGGCATACACCCTTTCAAAGTCAAGGTCCGGATACGCTTTTTCAAAATATTTTTTCAATTCATTGTTGTCTTTTCCATCTGGCAGGGAACCCCCGGCTTTTTCCATGGCATAAAAAATTTCTACCAGGTTTACATTATCCCTCACCTGTC
>JBPPMM010000181.1:0-3006 GCA_051306075.1 Chitinophagaceae bacterium | reverse complement strand
CCGCTTTTATCATAGATAATCACATTATTCTTTGTCTCATTAGTGAGAAGAACGATTCTTCCCAGTTTATCTTGCACCATTTCATGGCAATCCTTTACCGGGTATTGCGATGCACTGGCCTGGCTCCATTTAGTGTTAATGCGATAACGTTTATTATTATGACCCAGGATAACTTCATCGTTTTTTAAATTGTGCAGGATCGATGGTGAACAAATTATTCCAGTAGCAGCTATTGAAGTTTGCCTGATAAACTGTTTACGATTCATACTATTTTGGTTTTATACCAGCAGAAAAATCAACTTTATTTTCCCCGGATCATTCTCATAAGTTCCCCTTCAATTTTGAAAAACCTGGCAACAGTTCTTCGTACTCCTTCCGTATCCTGGTAAAAGGAATTAAGGAAATGAATCAGGCAATTATTCCTCTTACTACCTCACCCGAAACATCAGTCAAACGGTATCGCCTACCCAGGTGTTTATAGGTGAGTTGATCATGATGCAAGCCCATCAGGTGTAAAATGGTAGCATGAAAATCATGAACATGCACAGGATCTTTTGCAATGTTGTAACCAAACTCATCTGTTTCACCATAAACACCCGGCTTTACACCTCCGCCGGCCATCCAAACAGTAAAGCAACGCGGATGATGGTCTCTCCCATAATTATCTTTTGTAAGCTTGCCCTGGCAATAATTGGTGCGGCCAAATTCACCACCCCATATTACCAGTGTTTCATCCAGCAAACCTCTTTGTTTCAGATCAGTGATCAGGGCTGCAGACGCTTGGTCCACATCGGTACATTGCCCTTTTATTTGCGATGGTAAATTATCATGCCCATCCCATCCCTGGTGATACAACTGAACAAAGCGAACACCATTCTCTGATAATTTTCTTGCCAGCAAACAATTGGCGGCATAGGTTCCCGGAGTTAAACAATCGGGGCCGTATAATTTTACAATGTCTTCAGGTTCTTTGCTCAGGTCGGTAATTTCCGGTACTGCCGTTTGCATGCGGTAGGCCATTTCATATTGTTGCACTTTGGCATTGATCTCCGGGTCGCCAAATTCTTTGTACGATTCTTCGTTAAGTGCCGCCAGTTTATCCAGCATGCTGCGGCGATCATCTTTATCAATACCCTCAGGGTTGTTCAAATACAACACAGGACTTTCACCGCTGCTGAATTGCACGCCCTGGTGAATAGAATCCAAAAATCCATTGGTCCATAATTTAGAATATACGCCCTGGCCATTGCCTTTTCCTTTTGACAGCAAAACACAAAATGCCGGTAGATTTTTATTCTCACTTCCCAGGCCATAGCTTAACCAGGATCCCATGCTGGGTCGGTTACCAACCTGTGCACCGGTTTGAAAAAACGTAAGGGCCGGATCATGATTGATCGCTTCGGTAAATATGGTTTTGATAATGCACAGGTCGTCTACAATTTTAGCTGTATTTGGCAATAGCTCACTGATCCATGCTCCCGATTGCCCGTGTTGATTAAACTTAAAAACACTGCCGGCTAATGGAAATTTCTGTTGGTTGGCTGTCATTCCGGTTAATCGCTGACCCATTCGGATGGAAGCCGGCAGATCCTCACCATGCATTTTCTGCAACATGGGTTTAAAATCAAAAAGGTCGAGCTGCGAAGGCGCACCGTTTTGAAATAAATAAATAACACGTTTTGCCTTCGGGGCAAAATGCGGGAGTCCTGTCATTACCATCTCTTCAGGGCTTTCGCCGAAAAGATCCGGGACCAGCAAGGATCCTAATGCAACACCTCCAATACCTAATCCCAGCCGCGAAAGAAATTTTCTGCGGTTGATGTTCAGCCTGTGTTCCAAAAATTCGTTCTGCATGTTTTTATTTTTTTACCAGCTTTTGGTTCTATGGTCATCGCCTGTTGCGACGCTCCTTTCAGGGTTCGGGTCGTTGATCAACAATTAGGTTTTCGTTATTGCCTCTTCCAGGTTATAGATAGTACTGATCACTTTCATCAGTGCTGCCGACTTGTTTAAATCAAGTTTTTTGTTAAGCGGGTATTCCCCTGCCTTCAATGTAATGGTCGCATCTAATTTCTTTTCCTGGAATGCTTTCAATTGCTCCTTGTACTGATCTTCTAATAATTTTCTTTCGCTTTCAGATGGCTTGCGGCAAATGATTCTTCGGAAAGCGGTGCTGATTTTTTCTTCAACAGGAGTGGCATCACTCAATAAAGTTTGAGCCAAAACACGTGCAGCTTCCAGCACAGCGGGGTCATTCATCATGATCAATGCCTGTAGTGGTGTATTGGTCAGTGATCTTTTTACTTCGCACTGGTCACGGTTGCTGGCATCAAACATGATCATGCCCGGGGGAGGAACTGTAAGCTTTATAAAATTATACAGCCCTCTTCGATATAAAGCTTCTTCATGATCCTGCCGGTAGGTAGCCAGTACGCCGCGGCCGGAGGAAGCCAGTTCCCAGAGACCTTTGGGCTGGTAAGGTTTTACACTGGGACCGCCAATGGTTTTTACCAGCAGCCCACTGCTCGCCATACACATATCTTTTACAAATTCCGCCTTCAGTCTTTGTCGCGGCCATCTTGATAAATAAATATTCTCAGGATCTTTTTTTAAATGGGCATCAGAAACTATCGCTGACTGACGGTAGGTAGCCGACATGGCAATTTGTTTTACCAGGCGTTTTATATCCCAGCCATGCTCCATAAAATCAACAGCCAGCCAATCCAGTAATTCAGGATGGGTAGGCAATTCACCCTGCATCCCAAAATCTCCTGAAGTCTTAACTAACCCTCTGCCAAAAATTTCCTGCCACAATTGATTTACAAAAACTCTTGACGTCAACGGATTATTTTTATCAACGGTCCACTGAGCCAGGCCCAGCCGGTTGCGGGCAAATTTTGTTGTGTCAAACTTCATGACGGCTTTTATGGCCGAAGGTTTTACTTCCTCTCCGGGTTGATCATAAACTCCCCGGTTTAATAAATAAGTTTTGCGTACCGTATCCCG
>JBPPMM010000159.1:0-8858 GCA_051306075.1 Chitinophagaceae bacterium | reverse complement strand
GCTCATTGAGTAAATAAGAAAAATAAAAACTATACGGTTGATGTCAGACTCCCCCTGGCTTCCTGAATGTTCTATTAAAAAAGAATCTTCACGTTGTCCGGAGTCTGCCATTCAGGATTGGTTTTACAAAATCTATCAAGCATATATTTCTTAATCATCCCAGGAAAATATCATTATGCCATTCAATAAATCTTTGATCAGGCTTATTCATTTCTTTGGTTGGAAGATTAATAAGTTCATTACCGTGAAATTTGTAATACTCTTTACCATTCTCAAACTCTTCCTTTATTCGTTTGCTTACTTCAACTTTTAAGTCAGGTGTGATTGTTATATAGCCAGCATCGAATAGTTTATGAATATCAGACCGAAGCAATAAAGCATTTGAGATATAATGAGGTCCCGATTCGGAGTAACTTTTAATATGGGCAGCTTCTAGTACCGGCAATGTTTTTTCTCCGGATATTGTACATCTTCTATTGTAAGCATCAGTAACTAAAACTCTGAACGCCCCTTGCCCAAGCCGCACTTTAGTCAAAACGGATTTTCCATATTGAGCTGATGGTTCTTCCAAAATCAATTGGCTCATTTCACCTTCATGCGTATCAACTAAGTAATCATTCAATAAAAATTCAACTTTATTCCATAGTTCTGATCCAATATCATTTGTTGTATCATATGATTTACCTTGAACAATCCCACTTTTACTCCAGTCACTTGGAACTTGTAACCAATCTTTGGGTTTAAAAAATACAGGATCCGTCAAAACGATGCAACCAATAGTTGGGTTAGGATTTTCCTTATCATTCCTATACTGCAAAATCATTTGTTTGAACTTATCCAAAGAGTCAGATCCATTCCGTTCTTCGAAAACATCCCAGGCCATGTTTATTGTCAAAAAAGTTTGACTGGAAAAGAATCCAACGCCACCTATTTTATTGATTGGGCTTTTAAGTCTGAAAAGAAAAGGATATCCTGGATTCAATACTTTAAAAATTGAATTTCCACCTGGTTGCCAGAAATTAATGTCTTCGGGCTGAATTTTGCTTAAATAATTGAACCATTCAGGATCCGTATTTCCTATATACAGTTTCATATAATTATTAAGAAAACGAAATGGATAATATTCCAAATATCATTATTACTCAACAAAAAAATAAAATTAACCGATTTCTCCACCGGTGTCCCCACTCTTCACAAGGGACGTCTCGGCCAGCAAACTCTCCAAACAAAATAAATCTAAAGGCCGGACTCGCCGCACTAGTGAGGTAATATGCAATTTATACGACGAGTCCTGCTATAGAGATACCCACGCAGTCAGCTCGTCTGAGAAACAGAAAATGCAATAGCCACCAACTTTATCTTCACTATTTTTACTTATGCGCCAACTAGCTGCAATAATGTTTTCCGACATGTTTGGTTATACTGCTCTTATGCAGCAAAACGAACAATCGGCAAATACCAAGCGCCGGAGGGTGAAGGAAGTTTTGGAAACTTCTGTGGCTGCTTACAATGGAAAAATTCTTCAAAATTATGGTGACGGGGCTTTGAGCATTTTCAACAGCGCTATTGATGGTGTTCATTGTGCCGTGGAAATACAACAGACATTACAGCAGGAGCCTAAAGTAGAGCTGAGGATAGGCATTCATACAGGAGATATTTCAATAGAAGGTGAAGCTATTTATGGCGACGGTGTTAACCTCGCATCAAGGATTGAAGGCCTTGCTGTTCCGGGTTCCATTTTTATTTCAGAGAAGGTGTTTGATGAAATAAGAAACCAGGAAAACCTTAGTGCCCGTGAAATGGGTTATTTTGAATTAAAGAATGTAATAAAGCCTGTCCGCATATTTGCCATAGCCAATAAAGGCCTTGTCGTTCCTACCCGTGATGCATTGAAAGGAAAAACCAAACAGCCTGCTAATCGTCTGGCGGTGCTTCCATTTGTAAACATGAGTGCCGATACTGAAAACGAATATTTCAGCGACGGCATTACCGAAGAATTATTAAATGCATTCACCAAAGTAGATGGCCTGCAGGTAACATCAAGAACCTCTGCCTTTGCTTTTAAAGGAAAGAACACAGACATCCGTGAAATTGGCATACAGCTCAACGTAGATAGAATACTGGAAGGAAGTGTACGCAAAGCCGGAAACCGGGTACGCATTTCGGCGCAGTTAATAAATGCAGCTGACGGATATCATATCTGGAGTGAAAATTACGACCGTGACCTTACTGATATATTTGATGTGCAGGATGAGATCAGCAGTATCATCGCTAATAAGTGTCGTGAGAATCTGACTGCGAAAAAGCATGAAGAAAAATTGGTAAAAACCCCCACTCAAAATATTGAGGCCTATACACTTTTTTTAAGAGGCCTGCATTTTCATAATAAGATTACTCCCAAGAATACCAAAAAAGCGATAGAGTGCTTTGAAAAAGCAATAACACTGGAACCGGATTATGCCCATGCCTACGCTATGGCTGCAACGGGTTATGCTTCCTTAGGCGCTACAGGACAAATGCTTCCTGATAAAGCTTTTGAAGTGGTGCATAGGTACAGTGATATAGCAATACAATTAGATGGTTCACTGGCAGCAGCATATTCCGCGAAAGGCGCTGCCTTTTTGCTTTATAACTGGAACTGGAATGAAGCATACAATTTTTTTTCAAAAGCCTTGAAACTTAATCCGGCAACAACAGAAGTTCACCAATTGCTTTCTTTATATTATTTAAGTACTGGCCGCCAGCAGAGTGCCGTTGAAATAATGGAGAAAGCATTGGAGATTGATCCTGTATCACCAATTGTTAACCAATATCTTTCACATGCCTACCTCTGTGCAGGCAGAACCGATGAGGCATTACAACAGATAGATCGTTTACTGGAACTGTATCCAAATATGCGGGCAGCAATGGAGTCAAAAGGATGGTGCATGGGAATTAAGGGCGACTGGAAAAAAGCAAAAGAAATATTTGAACAAACTCACCTGATGATAAAGAATCCGTTAAAAGGCCTTGGACCTTTGGGTTGTGCCTATGGCAGGTTGGGCGAACGGGAAAAGGCATTGGAATGTATCAGAAAAATTGAGCAAAGACAGGTGGAAGAACCGGAGAGTGTATTAGATATAGACCTGGCCATGATATGGTGGTCGTTGAATGAAAAGGACAAAGCTATATTTCACCTATTCCAATGTGTTGAGAAAAAAATGGGAGTTGTTGCCATTCTTATTGATCACCCTATGTACGAAGGCTTGTCTGAAGAACCGAAGTATCAACTATTAAAAGAGAAGCTGAACCTTGCTGACTACATTTAGGCTACTAATCGGGCTGATAAAACTTACACCCTTTCCGTGGAATGATTACCGGCTGACAATAAGAAGTTGGTGAAAGAGTTCCTGGATTCTTTCATCTTAAAGCAAAATTTTCCTTCCAGAATTGTTGTGGGTTAAGTTACGGCAGTACCAATATTCTTCAATAATTACCATTCATACGTTACTTCCCTGCCGAGTGTCCCCTACTCTTCACAGGCGACGTCTCGGCCAGCAGATTTTGCAACCAAAATAAATCTAACGGCCGGACTCGCCGTCCCTACAAAGAAGAATTTGCAAATTAGTAAATGTCTTTTATCCCTGCCTGATCTTCCATCCTAACTATCCACAGCCATTGTCCCGGCGGGCATACCCGCTTTATCATACTCACTTGTAAAGGGTGCATTCCAAACTGTCGCAAAAATAAACCCACCCCTTTGAAGATCCTTCATGCGAAATCGCTGCGGCCCCTCCGGCGGAGGGGATACGAAGTTTGAAAATTGCAGATGAAAGGAAGCTATACCTGCGACAAATTAGAATGCACCCTTTGTAACCTTAATGCGATTGATGTTATCCTATATTTGTAGTCTCCCTAAAAATAATAGTAAGTATGAAAAGATACCTGGTAGTTGCCGCCACGTTTTTAATTTTCCCCTATTGTTTCAGCCAGGACACGGCTAAGCTAAACGAGCTGATGAATATATATGCCTCGCAATATAAATTCAATGGGTCGGCACTGGTGGTTCATCATGGAAAGATAGTATTGAACAAAGGCTATGGGCTTCGCAGCGTAGCGGACAGCAGCAGGAACGATGCCAGCAGTATTTATCAGGTAGGGTCCATTACCAAGCAATTTACTTCGACCATTATAATGAAGCTGCAGGAAGAAAAGAAACTGAGCATACAAGATAAGCTCAGTAAATATTTCCCGGGCTATCCAAAAGGAGACAGCATTACGGTAGAACAGTTGCTTACGCATACTTCAGGTATTTATAGTTATACCAGCGATGAAGCATTCATGAAAAACGAAGTAACCATACCGTCGGACCGCCAGAAGATGATGGCTTTGTTTAAAGACAAACCGCTCAACTTTTCACCGGGAACTAAATGGGATTATTCTAACTCTGGTTATTCGCTGCTGGGATATATCATTGAGGATGCAGCTAAGATGCCGTATGAAAAGGCCGTGCATCAATATATTTTTCAAAAAGCCGGTATGGTGCATAGCGGGTTCGACTTTACACACCTGGCCAACCAACATAAAGCGACGGGTTATTTCAGTTTGAATAAGGAAGGAAATACTCCTTCGCCCATTGTTGATTCATCGGTTTCTTATTCCGCAGGTGCTATCTATTCCAGCACAGGTGATCTGTATAAATGGTTCCGGGCTATGCAGGCGAATACTATTATTTCTAAGGCATCAAAAGAAAAGGCGCAAACACCGGTGATGAATAAATACGGTTATGGATGGGGTATTGACAGCCTTGCAGGTAAAAGAACCGTTGGTCATAGCGGCGGTATCCATGGATTTAATAGTAATATGATAAGTGTGCCGGAGGACAACAGTACGGTTATATTACTGGCAAATGCAAGCACTCAATCCCTGGATAAGATGATGCAAAGCATTTACGCCATCCTTTATAATATGCCTTTTGAATTGCCGAAGGAAAAAGCCGAAATAGCCTTGCCCGCAGAAGTGTTGAAACAATATGTTGGTGTTTATGACCTGAATCCGCAGCTGATTATTCATATAAGTTTCCAGGATGGTAAACTGATGGGGCAGCCCGAGGGGCAGGGGACCATACAACTGCGTCCTGAGAAAATGGACTTCTTCTTTTTAAAAGAAATAGGAGCAGACGTAACGTTTACCCGGAATGAAAATAATGAAGTGGTCTCCATGACACTTCACCAGGGCGGACAAGAAATAACCGGAAAAAAAAGATGAGTGACCGGTGTGACAGTCTACCTTGTTCTCCGTAATGTTCTACTTCCCCGCCGGGTGTTCACATCCTTCACAGGCGATGTCCCGGCCAGCAGACGCTGCAATCAAAATAAATCCGGCTGCCGGACTCGCCGAACTACAGAGATAAAATGCAATTAGTACGAGCCGATAGCTATCGGGTCCGTCAATACACATGTCCACGCAGTGAGACTTGTCTGAGAAACAGTAGCACCTGGTAGCAGCCATGATTGAAAATATTTTACACCGGGGAGTAAAGAAGTTTATTCATTAAATAAATTACCCGTTCATCAAAAAATGATCTAACCTGTTAAATTATCTCTTGCAGTCCTTAAATTTTTTGAAGTAAATTATTTCCAGTAAATTCCTTGATTAAATATCCTAAGCTGCGGGTCACTTAATACGGAACCGTTGCAGCGTTTCCACCTAAACAGCGGTCAAACTTAAATCACTATTTTGAGAATAGAATGCCAAACCATTGCTTATATTATCTTATTCTTGTTAGTCATTTGGCTATAAAAACCTCATTTGCCCAAACGTTACTATCAGATACTGCCTTTTACAGATCTGCGGAAAACAATCTCATACAACTATATATTGACAGTGTAAAAGAAAACCTGCACATATATAACGGAACCGAGTTCACAGCCGCCTATCGCAGCAGCGCAGGGCATCCTTTTTTTGAATATTCAGAACCACAAAAAGGAGATATATTTTATGATGGAATAAATTATCCGGGTGTAAGATTATCGTATGATCTTACCCATGATGAAATTATATTCGTTACCCCTGCCGACAATTTGAACATAAAACTCATTTCTCAAAAAGTTAACTGGTTCTCTTTACAGGATCATCTGTTTATAAATATCCGGGAGGAAGGTAATACAGTTAATTTTCCCGGCAATGGTTTTTATGAATTAGCGTATGACGGAATTTATTCCGTATTGATAAAAAGAAAAAAATACCTGGACCAGTCATCCAGGGAAGAGAATGTTTCAAAATTTGTTCTACTAAATAATTATTATGTAAGAAAAAATGATATATACTATACGATAAACAGCAAACGTTCACTGCTGGCTGTTTGCAAGGATAAAAAATCAGACGTAGCAAAGTATATGCAAAAGGAAAACCTTGATTTCAAAAAAGACCCGGGTAATACTATTAGAAAGGTAATTGATTATTACACCCAACTAAAGAATTGAAATGCCTGCTTGCCGACGCTTTTATTTGTTGATTGCCCTTGGGTTTTTGTTTTGCGGTCTTAAGATTTCAGCTCAAAGTTCCAAACTGATCAATGAAGAATTTAAAGACATCTTATTCCCGGCGTTCGTTCAAAAAGTCGAAAATATCACCGGTTGTCGTTTCTATTTCAAAACGGAAGAGTTGGATAGTATTAAAGTCACAGTGAAAGCCAGCAACGCCACCCTTCCTGAGCTGCTCACCAGGGTTTTTGCGAATACGGCATTTCTTTTCGCAATTGACCAGGAAAATAATGTATTCGTCAATACGAAATTTGTTATCCAGACCACTCTTCCAGAGGATTTTTTTAATACCACTTCAACAACTCCAGATTCCACGGATACCATCAAGCAATCCTTTTTTGAACAACCGGACGACAGGAAAAAAATTGTATTGCAGGAAAATAAACTATTTGAGATAGGTATTAAACAAAATACCGCCGGCAAAGAAAGAGCGACAATAGCGGGCTATATACGTGATAGTAAAAGCGGCGAAACATTTACCGGGGCGATGGTGTACACGGATACACCCTATGTGGCAGTAGTAACAGACCAATTTGGTTATTACAATATCGCTTTGCCAAGGGGCAGACATGTGTTGCAGATAAATAGCCTGGGCATGAAAATCGCAAGACGACAGGTAATGCTATACTCAGACGGAACACTTAATATAGAATTGCAGGATTCGGTACCAAGCTTAAAAAATGTAACCGTTATTGCTGAAAAAAAGTCAAATATCAGGGGGTTGCAGATGGGCGCCGAGAGACTCACCATAAAAACCATCAAACAGGTGCCGGTAGTTTTTGGGGAAGCGGATGTACTAAAAGTTTTGCTGACCTTGCCCGGTGTAACCTCGGTGGGCGAAGCAAGCAATGGATTTAATGTTCGCGGAGGTTCTACTGATCAGAATCTTATCCTTTTCAGTGATGCCACCATCTATAATCCCTCGCATTTATTCGGTTTCTTTTCGGCTTTCAATCCCGAAGTAGTAAAAGGTTTTGATCTGTATAAAAGCGCTATTCCAGAAAAATACGGAGGTCGTTTATCATCCGTCCTGGATGTATCCATGCGGGATGGAAACTCAAAAAAAGTTTCAGGCACCGGTGGAATTGGTTTATTGACAAGCAAATTCATGATCGAAGGGCCACTTCAAAAAGATAAAACATCTTTTATCGCCGGCGGCAGAACCACCTATTCAAACTGGTTATTAAAACAAATACCCAAATCAGATTATAGTAAAAGTAAGGCCGGCTTTAATGATCTGAACCTGCGGATCAGTCATACCATCAATAACAAAAACAGTTTGTACCTGACAGGTTATATCAGTAATGATAATTTTAAATTAAACACGGATACCCTATATAAATATGGAAACCGGAATATCAATATCAAATGGAAACATAATTTCAATAATAAATTCTATGGAGTTGCTGTTGCCGGCTGGGATCATTATCAATACGATATCTCCAGTGATCAAAATCCCGTAAACGCTTATAGTCTTGAATCAAGTATCAGCCAGGGCAGTTTCAGAACAGATTTCAATTATTCCCCGAATAATAAAAATGCCCTTTCATTCGGTCTCAATTCTATTTATTACAAAATAAAACCAGGCGCCTTTAAACCTGCCGGTCAGCAGTCATTGGTTACTCCTGATGTTTTACAAAGTGAACAGGCTTTGGAAACCGCCTTATATCTCGGGGATCAATATACGATCAGCCCCGAATTTTCCATTAATGCCGGCCTGCGATTTTCGATTTATAACTACCTCGGCCCGCATGATGTACATGCTTATGTAAATGGACTTCCCAGGGATAAAACAACTTTGACGGACACCACAGCATATGGCAGGAACAAAATAATCAAAACGTATCATGGCCCTGAATACCGGTTTGTTGGCAGGTATGTTTTATCCAATGAAGCCTCACTTAAATTAAGCTTCAACAGTCTTTGGCAATATATACACATGCTCTCCAATACCGCTTCGATCTCGCCAAGCGATATCTGGAAACTCAGTGATCCTGTTATTAAACCGCAAAAAGGTTTCCAGCTTTCATTGGGTTATTATAAAAACTTCAGATCAAACACCATTGAAACTTCGCTGGAAATCTATTACAAGAAACTAAAAAACTACCTGGACTATAAAAGTGGTGCGGTGTTGCTGATGAATCATCATATTGAAACCGATGTCATCAATACAAGAGGTAAAGCTTATGGAGCAGAACTATCGGTAAAAAAGAAATCGGGTAAAGCTACGGGATGGTTTAGCTATACTTATTCTAAGACCCTGCTGCAACTGGATGATCCGATAGCCGGCCAAACCATTAACAATGGAGAATACTACCCTGCTAATTTTGATAA
>JBPPMM010000079.1:0-23647 GCA_051306075.1 Chitinophagaceae bacterium | reverse complement strand
CAACGAACTCAGCTCTCTTAATTTAGATAGTGTGCTGGTTACCTCTTTAATTGCAAAATCAATCTCTTCGCCTGTAGTAAACCGTCCCAGGCCAAAACGTACTGAACTTTTTGCCAGGCCATCATCCATTCCTAATGCTTTCAGAACATAGGAAGGTTCTATAGTAGCGGATGAACATGCAGAACCAGAGGAGGCAGCAATATTTTTATTAAATCCCATCAGCAACCCTTCAGCATCCACATATTTAAACGAAATATTAGTAACATTCGGAAGTCTTGATTCTTTGTCGCCATTCAAATATGATTCTTCAATTTGCAATAAGGCATTCTCTAATTTATCTCTCAGCATCCTGATCTTTTGTTCTTCTTCAGGCATTTTAATCCTGGCCAGCTCACAGGCTTTGCCAAATCCAACTATTCCCGGCACGTTAAGCGTTCCGCTCCTCATTCCCTTTTCATGCCCCCCTCCATCTATCTGCGCTGTTAGTTTTACCCTTGGATTTTTACGGCGGACATATAATGCCCCCACGCCTTTAGGTCCGTACATCTTGTGTGCCGAAAAGGCCAGCAGGTCGATCCCGTCTTTATTTACATCAACAGGAATTTTTCCAACGGCCTGCGTAGCATCGCTAAATAATATGACCCCATGTTCCCTTGCAATTACGCTGATTTCTTTCATCGGCATAATGGTTCCAATTTCATTATTGGCATACATGATAGCGACCAGGATGGTTGTTGGTTTTATAGAGGCTTCCAGTTCTAACAGATCTGGCAGGCCATTCTCCTTCACTTTCAGATAAGTTACTTCACCA
Organism: Chitinophagaceae bacterium; assembly: GCA_051306075.1. GTDB lineage: Bacteria > Bacteroidota > Bacteroidia > Chitinophagales > Chitinophagaceae > Terrimonas_B. Next base: position 22,836 of record JBPPMM010000079.1, on the reverse strand, counting down.
CCGGATTTTTCAATTTGCTTACAGGAATCCAAAACCGCTTTGTGCTCTATGTTACATGTGATGATATGGTTGCCTTTTCCGGAATACATATCATAAACACCTTTTAAGGCAAGATTATCAGCTTCGGTGGCACCTGAAGTGAAAATAATTTCTTTCGGTTCGGCACCTATCAATTTTGCTACTTCCTCACGGGCAATATCTACTGCTTCCGCTGCTACCCACCCGTAAGAATGATTGCGACTGGCTGCATTACCATAATTAAGAGTAAAATAAGGTAACATAGCGTCTACCACCTCCGGATCGCAGGGAGTAGTAGCGTTATTATCAAGATAGACCGGAAACTTCAACATGCTTATGCTTTAGATTACTTTTTAAACACGAAATTAGCTCAAAAGGTTCTATTTTACTGGTTGTTTAGCGTATATAGAACGCCGGATTTTTAATAAGTCATCCATAATTCAAAAAAGATCCTCATGTTAAATATTGAACATATAGGAATAGCGGTAAAAGATTTATCCAAATCAGTTCTTTTTTTTGAAAAACTACTTAATAGTCCCTGCTATAAAACAGAAATAGTAGAAAGCGAAAGAGTAAGAACAGCCTTTTTTAAAACTGGAGAAACCAAAATTGAATTACTTGAAAGCATGGATAAAGAGGGAATCATTGCAAAGTTTGTAGAGAAAAAAGGAGAAGGCACTCATCATCTGGCTTTTAAAGTATCAGATATTGAATCTGAAATGGAGAGGTTGAAAAAAGAAGGATTTGTATTACTGAATGATAAGCCAAAAGAAGGGGCCGACAATAAGCTGGTTTGTTTTTTACATCCCAGGCATACTAACGGCGTGTTGATTGAACTCTGTATGGAAAAAAAATAAGAAAGTTTTCAGGCTATTTTATCTACACCCGTTCCATTTTCTGCTATCTGCGAATCAGAATTGACAATACCTAATTTCATTACAGCAGCCTGTGCAGCAATTTGGGATGCGTCCTTTTTATTAAATGCTTTTCCCTGCGCAATATTATTTCCTTCGATGACGGCAGCAACAGTGAAAAGACGTCTTCCATTTTCCAATTGTTCATTAATGGTTTCAAATTCCAATACCTTTCCATTTTTATTGGCCCATCCATAGAGTTTGTTCTTATGGTTGATCTCCAGGTTTTCGAGGTCATCCATAAACATGTGGGGAAGCAAAATATATTCCTGTACCCATTTGGCGGATTTTTTATAACCCATGTCCAGGTATACTGCACCTACCAAAGCTTCCAGTGTGTTACCGAATATCTGGCTTACTTTTAATGAGCCATCCAATTTATTATAAAGTGTAACTTTTTTCAAACCCATTCGCACAGCAATATCATTTAGCTGCTGGCGATTTACCATTTTGCTTCGCATTTCTGTAAGAAATCCTTCTTCCTTATATGGGTATCGTTTAAAAAGATAATCAGCGACCAGGGCACTCAATACTGCATCGCCCAGATATTCCAGCCGTTCATTATTTTCATCAGCCCCTTCCCGTACAGAACGATGTGTTAGAGCAGTCTTGTAAAGTGAGATGTTCTTAGGACTGAAACCCAAAATATTGGTAAGCTCTTTTTTAAAGGACGAACCTGTTTGCTTCCTGAAAAGATTGGTAATAAAATCCACGGTATTAATCTACGAAAAAAAGTTCAAATACTATATCCGCAAAGATGCCGAACTTCATATGAATAAAAAAAGACAATAGTAGTTACTAAAAACTTTGGTTTCCCTTAATATTCAAAAAAAGACATTGACGGGTTATACTGTAAATTTTTTTACTATGACGCATGCATTATGTCCACCAAAGCCAAATGTATTGCTCAGCGCCGCATTTACAGTGCGTTGTTGTGCTTTATTAAAGGTAAAATTAAGATCGGGATCCAGGTCAGGATCATCTTCAAAGTGATTAATGGTTGGCGGAATTATGTCATGAACAACGGCCTTTATGCAGGCAATGGCTTCTATAACACCAGCTGCACCCAGGCAATGCCCGGTCATACTCTTGGTGGCGCTAATGTTTAAATTAAATGCATGCTTGCCAAATACATGAAGAATAGCTTTTGTTTCAGCAATATCGCCCAACGGTGTAGATGTGCCATGCGTATTGATATAATCAATTTCCTCAGGCTTCATTCCGGCATCGTTCAAAGCCGCCAGCATTACGTTTTTAGCGCCCAGGCCTTCAGGGTGCGGAGCGGTGATATGATGAGCATCGGCTGTTGCACCACCACCTACCACTTCACAAATAATTTTTGCACCGCGGGCAATGGCATGTTCCAATTCTTCCAAAACTAATACCCCGGCAGCTTCTCCCATTACAAATCCATCCCTGTCTTTATCATAAGGACGGCTGGCTGTTTTTGGATCATCATTTCTTTCGCTCATAGCCTTCATAGCATTAAATCCGCCAACACCAGCTTCGCTGATTACAGCTTCGCTGCCTCCTGTTAATAAAATATCTGCTTTACCTAGTTTTATAAGCATTACCGCATCAAGGATGGCATTAGTACTGCTGGCGCAGGCGCTTACTACTGCATAGTTGGGTCCGCGAAGATTATGCCTCATACTTATCTGACCGGCGGCAATATCCAAAATCATTTTAGGAATAAAGAAAGGATTAAAGCGGGGGGTACCGTCACCTCTGGCAAATTCTGTTACTTCATTTTGAAATGTGATCAATCCACCAATGCCACTTCCAAAAATCACTCCTATTCTGTCAGGATCTATGTTTTCCTTATTTAAGCCCGCATCAATCATAGCCTGGTCACTTGCAACTAATGCAAGTTGGGTGAACCTGTCAATTTTCCGAGCTTCCTTTTTATCCAAAAATTGCACCGGATCAAAATTTTTGACCTCGCATGCAAATTTGGTTCGGAATTTGGTCGCATCAAACAGAGTGATCATATCGGCTCCCGATACTCCATTAACCAAATTTGTCCAATAATCATCAATTGAATTGCCTAGTGGCGTAAGAGCCCCCATGCCTGTAACAACTACTCTTTTTAATTCCATATGGTTGATTTCAGCTTTTCAATAATGAAGATTAAAACCGCCTTCGATCCGCTACCCAGACTTGCTTGGTATTCGGATCCGAAGGCGGATTCATTTATTCCCTTTCTTCCTGAAAGCAGGCATTTTATCGTCCGTTTTTCAAATGGAAAAACGAAAGGCAAAAGGTACATTATTTAGCATGCTCCTCGAGGGAAGCTACAGCCTGGCCAACTGTGGTGATGGTTTCAGCCTGTTCATCAGGAATGGAGATGTTGAATTCTTTTTCGAATTCCATGATCAATTCAACGGTGTCTAATGAATCGGCACCCAGATCATTGGTGAAGGACGCTTCGTTGGTTACCTCTGCTTCGTCAACTCCCAGTTTGTCTATAATGATCTTTTTTACTCTTGATGCAATGTCTGACATGTTGTAATAGTTTAGTTAATATGGCTGCAAAAATATACTTTTTGAGTAAACCACCATCGGAAACTCTATAATTTCCGATTTTCATATAATTATTTGAAAACAAAATGGATAAGGCACATTTTTTCACCAAACTATATAAAATAATAAACTTGTTCCGTTGGCTGTATTATAAGTTCTTTGTAAATTGAAAGCTTTCAACTATTTCAATTTTTTAAATGGCGCTTAAACTTATTGATCACGGATCTCCGGAATATAAGCAAATGGTAAAGTTGAGAGATACTATTTTGCGAAAGCCTCTTGGGCTTTATTTTACTCCGGAAGACCTCGAAAAAGAAAAAGATAATCTCCTGATAGGCGCTTTCGAGGATGACCAAATGCTTGGCTGTTGTATGCTGGTGGAGGAAGAGCCTGCCATTGTACGTTTGCGCCAGATGGCCGTTTTAAATGATCTGCAGGGTAAAGGCATCGGCAGGGCCTTGATGAATTTTGCAGAAAACCTGGCAAGGGATCGTGGGTATAAAACGATCCGGATGAATGCAAGGAAAAACGTAGTTGGTTTTTATGAAAAAGTAGGGTATAAGGTCAAAGGAGATGAATTCATCGAAGTGACCATTCCGCACAACCTGATGGAAAAAATTTTATAAAAAAATCAGAATTCAGTTTAAGGCAAGTGCCGATTCTGTTTTCAGAATAAGATAAATTGAAACTTAACTTTAATTAAACTAACCCAAAATTACCCCGGGTAATTTCGCAGGTTTTTATTTTCTCTTCGCTTTTTCTTTTAATAATTTTCTTAATTCAAAAACTTCATCTTTATCCCTGCACCCGCTTTTTGGCACAAGGAAAAAAGAACGGCTGTCAAAATAAAGATGAAAGAAATGGGGGCTTTCAATAAAATGACTCAGCGAAGCCCACGACCATGATCGGGACCCTCTTTCATGCTCTAATGAAAAACCCTCCTGCTCAAAACTCATACTGAATTCGTGGCGAAAAGTTTCGGCCCTGCGGTAAACAATCATGGGAAGCATAAACCAAAAACTGATCATCAGAACAAACCATAGTGATGATCCGATCAGGAAAGCCATCGGTGTAATTTTATTTAAAGCATATAAAACAAGGGACACTAAAGCAAACACGTTCACCAGAATAATCATAATGCGAATCTCGGGCCTGCTGATAAAATGATAACGCAAGGCTTGCAAAACCTGGCCTTTTTCATATCCGAAATAAATTGTCATAAGTATATTTCTTTTGCCTGACGAGCGTCTCCCGATTGTAATTTTAAATAATTAGCAAACCTACAATGAATCAATTGATTTTTTCTTTCTTCGATCTGGTCAATACTTTCCTTTATACTTTCGGGCAATCTGCTTTTTTTAGTTGAAAAAACTAAGTGATGATGAAATGAAAATAATACAATTAATCGCTACTTTAATTGAACCCTGGCATATACCTGCCAGTATGCATGAATTTTCAAACATCGAACGTGGTTTAAAATTTATAGAGGTAATGAACCATTTTAATATATTTATTACGCAAACGTTTGAAAATTCCGACGACTATAAAAACAATTTTTAAGGCGTAACTTCACGGGCTGTTTTACCCGGGAATGGAGAGTTTTGATTTTTGGATGTATAGGGTAAGGCTTAACGATCTGAGCTATTATGAAATTTCTTTTTAATAAAAAGTTTCTTCTTGTTACTGGCCTTGCATTAGCAGCAATCATCAGCTACAGTATAATGATGCCTGGCAGGAAAGTAGATTTTAGTGCAGACGTAAAACCCATACTAAATAAAAAATGTATTACCTGCCATGGCGGTGTAAAGGCAAAAGCAGGTTTTAGTGTATTATTTCGTGAAGATGCATTAGCTAAAACCGAGTCCGGAAAACCAGCTATAATTCCAGGCGATCCTGACGGAAGTGAAATGATCCGTCGCATTTCAAGTAATGATCCCGAGGAAAGAATGCCTTATAAACACGAGGCATTAAGTAAGCAGGAAATAAGCATCTTGAAAAGATGGATAAAACAGGGTGCGCAATGGGGCGACCATTGGGCTTACCTGCCTGTAACAAAAGTTGAATTACCGGAAACAGACAATAAATGGATCCGGAACGATGTCGACAAATTCATATTTGCTAAACTGCAGGATGAAAAACTTAAGCCATCTGCGCAGGCCGATAAACCTACTTTATTAAGAAGGGTAAGTCTTGATCTGATAGGAATGTATCCATCTGCTAAACTGGCTCATAAATATTTAAAAAGCAACAAGGTTAATGGGTATGAACTGTTGGTTGATTCGCTGCTTGCATCACCGCACTTTGGTGAGCGGTGGGCTTCCCTCTGGCTTGATTTGTCAAGGTATGCGGATACCAAGGGGTACGAAGCCGACGGTGGAAGGGATATCTGGAAATACAGGGACTGGCTGATCAAAGCTTTTAATGATGACAAACCCTATAACGAGTTTTTAACAGAACAAATAGCAGGAGACTTATTACCAGATCCAACAGATGCACAATACATCGCTACAGCTTTCAGCCGAAATACGATGACCAATGATGAAGGAGGTACTGATAATGAAGAATTCAGAACCGCCGCGGTAATGGACAGGGTTAGCACTACCTGGGAATCTTTAATGAGCACCACATTTGCATGTGTACAATGTCACAGTCATCCGTATGACCCATTCCGGCATGATGAGTATTATAAATTTCTCGCCTTTTTCAATAATACCAGGGATGAAGATGTGCCTGGTGAGTATCCGCTATTAAGAGAGTTCAATGATTCAATGAAGCAGGAAGTTGCTAAAGTTTCAGCTTGGGTTAAAAAAAATGGATCTGATGAACTGGCCGAAAAGTTCAGAAAGTTTTTGCGCACATGGCAACCATCTATCAATTCCACCACGGCAGATAGTATGACAAATGCAGTGATAGCCGGAAAGAATTATGCATTAGGAATGAGAGACCATTCAGTCGCAAGGTTTAGAAATGTGAATCTTGAGAATGTGGGCCAGATGGTATGGAATTTTTATTCCAATACAAACGGAGTTTTGAAATTAAGAACAGATTTTCCTGATGGGCCTGTTTTTGCAACAATACCCATTAAGGCAGATAGTAAATGGCGGAGAGAGTCGGCTGAATTTACTTTACAATCCGGTGTGCACGATATTTTTCTTACTTACGAAAGTCCATCTTACAATAAAGAAAAACAGGAGTTCGCAATCGTCTTTGATTGGTTTAGTTTTTTACCACTCTATCCCGGTAAAGGAATACCCGGTTACGATGCCAGTAAAAAAACATTCTGGAGCCTGGTTACTGCCAGCGTTCCAACCACACCGGTAATGGTAGAAAATCCAAAGTGGATGTGGCGAAAGACCCAAGTATTTGAAAGAGGAAACAGATTAACTCCTGGTAAAGAAGTAGAACCTGCTGTGCCAAATTCATTAAGCTTTGCTATGCCTGCAAATGCTCCGAAAAACAGGTTGGGCCTGGCCATGTGGCTAACAGATAAAAGAAATCCACTGGTATCCAGAACGATGGTCAACAGGCTGTGGGAACAGCTTTATGGAGCCGGTATTGCAGAAACACTGGAAGATATGGGCACACAGGGTAGCCCTCCAACTCATCAGCAACTGCTGGATCATCTTGCCTGGAAGCTGATGAACGATCATCAATGGAGTATAAAAAAGTTATTGAAAGAACTCGTGATGAGTGCTACCTATCAGCAGGAATCAAAATTGACTGATGAACTGAAGCAAAAAGATGCTGAAAATAAATTATATGCCAGGGGTCCCCGGGTAAGATTAAGTGCCGAACAATTGCGTGACCAGCATCTTTGCATCAGTGGAGAATTGAGTTCAAAAATGTACGGTCCGGGTGTTATGCCCTGGCAACCGGAGGGAATATGGCTTTCACCATATAATGGGGCTACATGGAAAAATAGTAAAGGAGATGACCAGTATCGCCGGGCAGTATACACTTATTGGAAACGAACTTCTCCCTATCCGTCTATGATCTCTTTTGATGGGGTACAGAGAGTTTTGTGCACTGCCCGCCGCATTCGTACCAATACACCTTTGCAGGCTTTGGTAACATTAAATGATTCTGCCTATCTTGATATGGCCCGACTTTTTGCATACCGCATGAAAAAAGAAGCCGGACCAAATATTGATGCGCAGGTATTGAAAGGATATGAGTTGATGATGTACAAAGAAATGCCGGTTCAAAAATTAAAACTATTTGTAGATCTGTACCAGGAAGCGTTGAATGAATTTAAAATGGATCCTGATAAAACTTGTGCAATGATCGGTAAGAACAGTGAGCATACTAATGCATCTACAGCCGCACTGGTAGTGGTGGCAAATGCAATGATGAACCTGGATGAGGTGATAATGAAAAATTAGTGTGAACATGCTGTGGGACATTATTGAGGGGAAAGGTGCAGGGATATTTAACAGGAAAAGAATTGGAACCCGATAGCTGCATTTTTAATAAATTGGGCTTCGGCCGATTTCAAAAAACCCTTTCTTTAATACAGGAATGCAAAATAGGTATATACATAAGTTGATAATCTAAAATAAACATGAATCAAATGAGTAATCAATCATCAAGAAGAAATTTTATTCAGAAGGTAGCAACGGGTGTTGTAGGAGCCGCTCTGGTTCCGGAAGTAATAAGGGCTGCTACCAATAATCAAAAAGTGGAGCAATTAAAAAGATTAAGCCGGGTTAGTGCAAATGATAATATCCAGATCGCCCTTATTGGTGCAGGTGGTATGGGTCAGGCCGATGCCAATACTGCCATTACGATTCCTGGTGTTAAATTGATTGCTGCATGTGACCTTTATGATGGCCGCCTGGTTGATGCAAAAAGAATTTATGGTAATGATATATATACTACAAGGGATTACCGTGAAATTTTGCAGCGTAAAGATATTGATGCCGTGATATGTGCAACACCTGATCACTGGCATAAGGATATTTCCGTTGCTGCTATGAACAGTGGTAAAGCCGTGTATTGTGAGAAACCCATGGTGCATGATGTAAGTGAAGGCAGTGCCGTAGTGGATGCACAGAATAAAAATAAAGTAGTGTTTGAGGTAGGAAGCCAGGGAGTTAGTTCTTTAGGAAATGAAAAAGCGAAAGAGCTGCTGGCAGCAGGAGCTATTGGTAAGCTGAACTATGCAGAAGGATTCTGGGCACGCAATTCTCCTGAAGGAGCCTGGCAATATAAAATTCCGGCTGACGGAACAGAAAAAACAGTGGATTGGAAAATGTTTTTAAATAAATATCCTGATCGCCCATTTGATCCAAAACGTTTTTTCCGCTGGCGCAATTATAAAGATTATGGAACGGGTGTATCCGGAGATCTTTTTGTCCACCTTTTCTCCAGCCTGCATTTTATCACTAATTCAAAAGGGCCTCAAAAAATCATGGCGATGGGAGGACTCCGTTTTTGGAAAGATGGCCGTGAAGTACCCGATATTTTGATGGGTATGTTTGACTATGCTGAAACACCGGAACATCCTCCCTTTAATTTATCCCTGCGGGTCAATTTTGTAGATGGCACTGCTGACAGCACTTACCTCCGCATGGTTGGTAGTGAAGGAAGCATGAATGTGGAATGGGATAAAGTGACATTGACCCGCAACAAGGCATATGCTGCTACCGATGATCCTTTAATGGCAACCAAACTAAATAAAGATAATCCGGGTGCCTACGAGCGAAAAAAAATACTGCCTCCTAACTCAACCGTGTTTGAAGTGGAGAAAGGCTACAGAGGAGCTCACTTCGATCATTTCAATAATTTCTTTACCGCCATCCGTGACAAAAAATCTGTTATGGAAGATGCTTTGTTCGGTTACCGGGCTGCTGCCCCTGCCTTGCTTTGCAACGACAGTTATTTTACTGATAAGGCGGTGAAATGGGATCCGGTTAAGTTAAAAGTGGGATAGTAAATGGAGAGTGATGAGTAGTGAATGGGGAGTTGGAAAACAGCTGCATCAATTAGAAATCACACTAGAGATACAGAATCATTGTTCGGTAAATTTTTAAAAAGCAAAGTAATGATCAAAAAGACAATTTTAATAACCACATTAATAATTGGTAATATGTTTTTATTTTCTGGTTCTGCACAAAAAGATAATACGCTTACGGCCGCAGAAAAAAAAGAGGGGTGGAAATTATTGTTTGATGGAAAAAGTCTGAATGGATGGCGCATGTATCAAAATAAACCGGCTGATTGCTGGGGAGTAAAGAACGGGGAAATCTATTGCAAAGGAAGTGAGACAGATAAAAGTGACTTGCGGGCTGACCTGATTACCTCAGACATGTATGAGAATTATGAATTGTTGGTTGATTGGAAAATTGCCGCCGGCGGTAATAGCGGCATCATTTATAATGTGAATGAAAAGAATGATGCCTCATACCAGAGCGGTCCAGAATACCAGTTGATTGATGACGAAGGATACCAGGACAAGTTGGAAGACTGGCAGAAAACCGGATCCGATTATGCTATGTATACAGCTACTTCAAGACCTGTAAAGTCAATCGGGGAGTACAATACAACAAAAATTGTAGTGCATGGTGCTCACCGCGAACATTGGCTGAATGGTGTAAAAGTGCTGGAGTTTGAAGCCTGGACTGATGACTGGAATCAACGAAAAGCAACCGGAAAGTGGAAAGATACTCCTGGCTATGGCATGGACAAAAAGGGGTATATCTGTTTGCAGGATCATGGAAGCGGCGTATGGTTTAAAAATATTAAAATAAGGAAGTTGTAAGCAAGAAAAAGCAAAAACAACCCTTGAATTGGCAAAAACACCATTTCAAATTAGCGATGCAACTGGATAAATAAAAAGGTTATTCATGACACAAAGAGAATTGCATGATCAGCGATTGCTGAAAGAAGCACAGGACGAAGTGAGGCGCATGCATACCCGTCGTCATTTCTTAAAGGAAAGTGCTATGGGACTTGGCGCCCTGGCTATGGGCTCTTTACTTGGAAGTTGTGGTAGCAGAGGGTCCACCTCACCAGCTTCCATTGCATTTGATCCGGCGCATCCTTTATTACCAAAATCACCTCCTTTTGCTGGCAAAGCAAGAAGTGTGATTTACCTGCACATGGCCGGAGCTCCCTCACAATTTGAATTGTTTGATTATAAACCTGAGCTGGCGAAAATGGATGGACAGGATTGTCCGCAATCGTTTTTGGAAGGGAAACAATTTGCTTTTATAACCGGTGTGCCCAAGATGTTGGGCCCTCAGGCAAAGTTTGCACAGCATGGACATAGCGGCGCATGGATAAGTGAGAATCTGCCTCACCTTGCAACTGTTGCTGATGAAATAACCTTTCTAAAAGCAGTAACTACTGACCAGTTTAACCATGCGCCGGCTCAATTATTAATGCATACGGGTGGTGCCAGGTTGGGAAGGCCAAGTATGGGAAGCTGGGTTACCTATGGCCTGGGAACAGAAAATCAAAATCTGCCTGGCTTTGTGGTGCTCACCAGCGGTGGAAGTTTTCCTGATGCAGGTAAAAGTGTTTGGGGCAGTGGTTTTCTACCTTCGGTATACCAGGGCGTACAGTGCCGTAGTGAAGGCGACCCCGTATTGTTTATCAAAGATCCGGATGGAATGAGCCGCAATTTGCGAAAGGCATCCATTGATGCTATTAATAAAGCGAACCAACAGGAATACACAGAATATAATGATCCTGAAATATTATCCCGCATTTCACAATATGAAATGGCCTATCGCATGCAGATCACAGCTCCTGAGGTTATGAATATAAATGATGAGCCGGATTATATTCATGAAATGTACGGAACTCAACCAGGTAAAGCCTGTTTTGCAAATAATGTTTTACTCGCCAGAAAATTAGTTGAGAAAGGGGTTCGTTATGTTCAGTTATTTGATTGGGGATGGGATGCGCACGGCGATAATGCGAGCAACGCATTGAACATTGGTATCATAAATAAATATCGAAGTATTGATAAATGTGTTACGGCGTTGTTGCTTGATTTAAAACAAAGGGGTTTGCTTGAAGAAACATTAGTGGTTTGGGGTGGTGAGTTTGGCCGCACTCCTATGATGGAAAATAGAAATGGTGTACAGAATCCTTACAAGGGAAGAGATCATCACACGGATGCATTCACCATATGGATGGCAGGCGGTGGTATTAAAAAAGGATATACACATGGCGAAACGGATGAGATAGGATATACCCCGGTTAGCGGGAAGGTAGACGCACATGATATTCAGGCAACCATTCTAAATCAATTAGGATTCAATCATGAAGAGTTTACTTATCCATTCCAGGGACGACCTTTTAGATTGACAGATGTTGCCGGGAAAGTGATAAGGGAAATAATTGCCTGACAAGGAAATAAATATAATCATGGAGGATGATGGTAAAATATAATTGGCCCATCTGAATTGTATAGATCCGCGTTCGGATCGCTGCTCAACAATTGCATAAGACGCTTAATAAATACACTGTATTAATATTGCTAATGAGACAAAACCGAAGAACTTTTATTCAAACATCGGCATCTGTTTCGGCCGCATTGCTTTTTTCTTCATTAGATGTTTTTGCAACACCGCATAAACCTTTTGTTGTGAATAGAAATTATGAATTGAAAATATTAGCAACAAACTGGGGTTTCGCCGGAACAACCGACCAGTTTTGCGAAGCTGCAAAAAAAGAAGGTTATGATGGAATTGAAATTTGGTGGCCTGTTGATGCAAGCGGGCAACAAGAATTATTTAAAGCTTTGAAAAAACATGGTCTTGATGTGGGTTTTTTATGTGGTGGTTCACAACAAGACTGGAAAGATCACCTGGCATTTTTCAAAAGGGTGACTGCTGAAGCCGCAAACAATTCATTTCAAAAGCCACTTTATATTAATTGCCATTCCGGAAGAGATCATTTTACTTTCGAACAGAACAAAGCTTTTATTGATCATACCACTCCTCTTTCCAAAGAAACGGGAATTACCATCTGCCATGAAACACACCGGTCCCGGATTATGTTTGCGGCTCATGTTACCAGGCAGCATATTGAAAAACATCCTCAATTGAAACTTACATTCGATGTATCTCATTGGTGCAATGTTCATGAAAGCATGCTGGCTGATCAAAAGGAAACGGTGGATCTTGCATTGGAAAGAACAGAACATATTCATGCCCGCATTGGTCATCCTGAAGGCCCACAGGTAAATGATCCCCGGGCACCGGAATGGGAAGCCATAGTGAAACAACATTTCGACTGGTGGGATATAGTAGCTGAAAGAAAAAAGAAAAATGGGGAACGACTGACTATACTTACTGAGTTTGGTCCGCCAGATTACATGCCAACATTGCCTTATACTAAGAGGCCTGTTGCTGATCAATGGGCCATTAATGTTCATATGATGAAATTGCTACGGAAACGCTATCAATAAAAAATTAGTTACAAAACCTGCATGAATCTTTTATCCCTTCCTGATTTTATTGGTCGTTTCCATCCTGTATTGGTTCACCTGCCCATCGGTATTTTATTGCTTGCATGTTTTTTCCAGGTATTGACTATAAAAAGCAGGTTCACTATTTTACAACCCGCTATCCCTGTTATGTTTTTTTGGGGAATGATTGGCGCTGTTCTCTCCTGCATCAGTGGTTATATGTTATCGCTTAGTGGTGATTATGAAGGGCAGTTAGTAAACCGTCACCAGTGGCTGGGTATCTCTACCGCTATTTTGTCTTTGATTTTATACCTGCTTTACCAACTTTCGGTCAATGAAAAAACAGCAAGGTTTTTTTCTGCGGGTATTATAATTCTGATCACCATTACCGGGCACCTGGGCGGCTCTTTGACTCATGGATCAGATTATCTTACAGAAGGTTTAAACAGCGGTGATAACAATGATTTGGTAATGAAACCCATCCCCAATATCCAGGAAGCCGGTTTATACCAGGATGTTGTGCAACCGCTTTTGCAAGCCAGGTGCTATAATTGTCATGGGACTAATAAGCAAAAAGGTAAGCTGCGCCTGGATCAACAGCAGTTTATTTTAAAAGGAGGGAAAGATGGTAAAGTGATTGAGCCAGGTAAAGCTGATGAAAGTGAAATGATCGAAAGATTATTATTGCCATTATCTGATGAAGATCATATGCCGCCTAAAGAAAAGAAGCAATTGACGCTGAACGAAATTTCCTTATTACACTGGTGGATCAGTACCGGTGCTGATTTTAATAAGAAAGTAAAAGAATTGCCTCAGATGGAAAAAATGAAACCAGTTTTACTGGCTTTACAATCCGGTTCTGCAGATAATACAAGTAAGATTTCCGATGTACCGGAAACCCCGGTTTCAAAACCAGATGCTGCCGTCATAACCCGCTTAAAGGAAGCAGGAGTAACTGTGATTCCTGTTGCCAGTACCAGTAATTATTTATCCGTCAGTTTTTTTACGGCAGGCCCGGGTGCTGACAGTTTGGTAAAAATGCTGGAGCCGTTGAAAAAACAATTGATATGGTTAAAATTGGATAATGCCGCAATCAGTGATGCCACGATGAATGAACTTGCCGGGCTTTCATCGCTTACAAAATTATCCATTAGTCATACCCCGGTTACAGACAAAGGATTGATAAAGTTGCAATCCCTTGGTCAGTTGCAATCGCTTAACCTGGTGGGAACGAAAGTTACGGCCCAGGGTATCATGCAGTTGAATAAACTAAAAAAACTCGAAAATTTATATCTCTATCAATCAGGGGTTAGCCAATCAGACTGGCCTTTATTGCAAAAAGCATTTCCGGCTACTACTATAGATTCCGGAAATTATTTGGTACCCACATTTATAACGGATACTACTAAAGTAGAACCTCCAAAAAATTAATAGTCAATGTTCAGGTCTCTTTTTATTTTCCTGTTTTTTTTTGCCGGGTACTTTGCACCCGCTCAGCCAGCAGCAGAACATAATCTTGTTTTTGATTCATTGGCTAAGCGATGGGATGAAGGAATACCATTGGGAAATGGATGGCTGGGTGTATTGATCTGGCAAAAGGAAAACAAGATTCGGTTGTCTTTAGACCGGGTTGATCTTTGGGATGACAGGCCTATGCCGGAGATAGATAAACTTAAATTTAGCTGGGTAGTGGACCAGGTAAAAAAAGGTCAATACGATACGGTGCAGAAATTGGGCGACGAGCCATATGAAAAATATGCTGCACCCACAAAAATTCCGGGAGCTGCATTGGAGTTTAACCTGGAAAAAATCGGGAAGGTTATTTCGAATCAACTTGATATTAAAACGGGTTTATCTGAAATAAAATTTGAAAACGGAATCGTTTTTAATAATTATATCCATGCAGCCAGGCAAGTAGGATTTTTTGGTTTTGAAAATCTGCCTGCTAATTTAATTGAACCTGCTTTAATGATCCCCAATTACAATACTGGAAAGGCTGGCTCTACTGGAAACAGTGTTGAAGGAATTGGGTTGGAGAGGTTAGGATATAAGAAAGGAAATGTTTCCCGAACGCATAACAGTATTCGCTATCACCAGCCTACCTGGAATAATAATTATTATGAAGTTTTGGTAAAATGGTATCGCTTGCCTGGCAACAGGCTGATTGGTCAATGGACTATTACTAATAACAAACCTGCCGTATTAAACGATCCCGATTTTAAATTAAAAGAACCAACAGGCTGGCCATCGCATATAAAATGGTGGAATGATTACTGGAGCCGTTCCTCTGTTTCCTTGCCAGACCTGCTATTGGAAAAGCAATACTATCTTGAAATGTACAAGTTTGCCTGCGTGGCAAGAAGCAATACGCCACCCATTTCTTTACAGGCCATATGGACTGCGGATAATGGAAACCTTCCTCCCTGGAAAGGAGATTTTCATCACGATCTGAATACGCAGCTTAGTTACTGGCCTGGTTATACTGGTAATCATCTGGATCTTACTGCGTCTTATACCAACTGGCTTTGGAAAGTAAAGGATGTTAATAAAGATTGGACAAAAAGATATTTTAGTGCAGAGGGATTAAATGTTCCCGGTGTCACTACCATTAGTGGTAAGGAAATGGGTGGGTGGATACAATATTCTATGAGTCCTACCACGGCTGCCTGGGTAGCCCAGCATTTTTACTGGCAATGGAAGTACAGTATAGATAATAAGTTTTTAAAGGAAAGATGTTATCCCTGGGTAAACGAAGTGGAAAGGTTTATGGCAGAAATGCTCAACAAAGAAAAAGATGAAAATAATAAAGCGAAGCTGCCATTGAGCTCAAGTCCGGAGTATCATAATAATAGTATAAAAGCGTGGTTTAATGTTTTCACTAATTATGATCTTTCATTATTAAAGAGCTTTTATGATTTTGGTGCAGAAATTTCAGCAACTGCTTATGATCGCAGACCTAATGAATGGCTGGGGGTTAGGATGAGCTTGCCAGATCTAAATGTAAATGAAACCGGGCTTACTGTGGCTCCGGGTCATAACCTTGATGAGTCTCATCGTCATCTTTCTCCGTATATGGCAATTTATCCTTTGTGTTTATTGAATATTGATGATGACAGTGATAAAGACATAATTGAAAAGTCAATAAATCATATCGAAACAAAGGGTACGGATCAATGGTGTGGTTACTCTTTTAGCTGGATGGCTTGTATTTATGCCAGAGCCAGGCAAGCTGAAAAGGCCGTAAAACAGTTGCAAATATTTGCCAACAATTTTTGTTCGCCCAATAGCTTTCATCTTAATGGCGACCAGAAGGGTGGCCAGTATTCTTCTTTTACCTATCGTCCTTTTACTCTGGAGGGAAATTTTGCATTTGCCCAGGGCATTCATGAGTTGTTATTCCAGACACGTAAAGGTATTATAGAAATTTTTCCGGCGGTACCGGTTAGCTGGAGAAATGTTTCATTCAAAACGCTAAGAACAGAAGGCGCCTTCCTGGTCAGTGCAAACAAAGAAAATGGAGTGCTTTCTCAGGTATCCGTTACAGCAGAGCAGGGAGGAAAAATAAAAATGAAAAATCCTTTCAAAACATTTTTTATCACCAATTTGCAAAAGAAATATACAATAGAGAACGGCATTTTGGAAATAGACATGCAAAAAGGAGAATTACTCACCATCAAAAACGGGCATGAATAAAAAAAATACCATGAAGCGTAATGAATTTTTTCGGTTATCTGTGCCGGCATTTTTATTGTTGGTAAACGGAGACATTGTAAAAGCAACTGATTATTTTTTATCGGAAGAGCATAAAAAAAAAGTAAAGCTCCGTTTTGTGGTTGCTTCAGATGGCCATTACGGGCAGCCTGATACAGATTATAAAAATTATTTTAGTACGATTGTGTCCCGGATTAATGAAGAACACCGTAAAGTTCCATTTTCATTTTGTGTTATCAATGGCGATATTATCCATGATGATAAAACCCATTTTCCTGCTGCAAAAAAAGCCCTGGATCATCTTCATTGTAAATATTATGTAAGCCAGGGAAATCATGATCATGCTACGGCAGAAGAATGGAAAGCAATCTGGAATATGCCGGTCAATCTTGATTTTTCCATAAAAAAAAGTTCCTTCCTTATTGCAACTACTTCTGACGAAAAAGGCACTTATTTATGTCCGGATCTTAATTGGTTAACGCAGAAACTGGAGGAACATAAAGACCAGGAGCATATTTTCATTTTTATACATATTAATCCCGGTAAGCTGACAAAGCATGCGGTTGATTGCCCTGAATTGTTTGAACTGTTTGCAAAACATAAAAATATAAGAGCTGTATTTAACGGGCACGACCACGATGAAGAAGGAATAAAAAAGAGAGAAGAAATTCCTTTTGTGTTTGATGCCCATTTTGGGGGGAGCTGGGGTACCAGCTACCGGGGTTTCCGTATAGTGGAGTTGATGGAAAATGATTCGATTGTAACCTATGTAATGGATCCTGTTAAAAGGATCAATGAGGCTAATATTGGTGTACCAATTAAATAATATTGTATGATAAGAAAAATACTTCATAACAGGTGTTGCTGTGTTATTATGTTGATGGTTAGTTTTTTTTCAGTTGCTGCACAACAAAAATCAAAAGAGCCATTGCCCACAAAGCAACAATTAGCCTGGCATGACATGGAGTATTATTGGTTTATACATTTTGGTCCAAATACATTTACAGATAAGGAGTGGGGACATGGTGATGAACAGGCAGATATTTTTAATCCTTCTCAATTGGATTGCCGGCAATGGGCAAGGATTGCCAAACAAGCCGGCGCAAAAGGCATTATACTAACTGCTAAACATCATGATGGTTTTTGTTTATGGCCAAGCAAATTTTCAAAACACACGGTAAGAGAAAGTAAATGGGACGAGGGGAAAGGGGATGTGGTGAGAGATTTAAAACAGGCATGCAAGGAATACGGATTAAAGTTTGGCGTTTATCTTTCTCCATGGGATAGAAATCATCCTAAATACGGTACAGCGGAATACAATGATGTTTATGTAAACACCATGCAGGAATTGATCAGCCAATACGGCCCCTTCTTTGAATTTTGGTGGGATGGTGCCAATGGTGAAGGGCCTAATGGAAAAAAACAGGTTTATGATTTCAAGCGTTTTGAACAAACAATGAGGAAGCTTGCTCCCGGCACCGTAGTGTTCAGTGACATTGGACCAGATATCCGGTGGGTAGGAAATGAAAAGGGATTTGCTGGGCAAACGAACTGGAATTACCTGGATACAGCAGGATTTAAAAGAGGTGAAGGTGCACCACCTGCCGATACACTAAACCAGGGTAATGTAAATGGTAAAAATTGGATACCTGCGGAATGTGATGTTAGTATTCGGCCAGGGTGGTTTTACCATAAAGAAGAAGATGATAAGGTGAGAACACCGGAGCAGTTATTTGAATTGTATTTGAAATCGGTAGGCCGCGGTGCTAATTTATTATTAAATATCCCTCCGGACAGGCGCGGCCTGATACACGAAATTGATTCAGCTTCGTTAATGGGGTTTAAAAAATTAAAAGAAGAAAGTTTTGCAACAAACCTGGCGGCTGGGAGTAAAGCAGAACTGCATACCCGGGGTAGCATTTTTCAACGTACTAAATTTACTGATGGAAAAAGCGAAACGTTTGAAGATGTAATCCATTATAAGGATGCCATTCTATGGGTAAAATTTGAACAGGTAAAAAAAATAAACTGTATTGTGCTTCAGGAAGCCATTGAATTTGGACAGCGTATAAAAGAAGCAAAATTGATACTGCTAAATGGCTCGCAGCCGGTGAAGGAAATTGATATTACTACTATCGGTAGAAAAAGAATATTAACGTTCCCAACAATAGAGGCAAGTGCTGTAAACCTCGTAATCAGGGATACCAAAGACAACCCTTTGATCAGTGAAATTTCGGCCTACCTGATAGATGAAAAATTAATAGATAAATGAAGTCTGCGATGACTTGATAATATTATTGGTTCAACAAAGTGTGCAATTATTAATTTCCTGTAAAATTTGCTTTTCTTTTTTCAAGGAAGGCTGCAGCTCCCTCTTTGGCATCAGCAGTATTTATTAATTCGCCAAATGTTTCAATTTCTAATGCAAACCCATTACTGGTTTCATCAAAAACCGCATTAGCCGCTCTGATGCAACCGGCAATAGCAAGTGGTGCTTTCGAATTAATTATTTGAAGGATGATTTTGGTTTTAGCAAGCACTTCTTCCTGCTGCACCACATGATTTACCAATCCATATTGTAATGCTGTACTGGCATCGATCATGTTTCCGGTCATCAGCAATTCCATGGCACGACCTTTTCCTATTAAATGAACTAATCGCTGGGTGCCCCCATAGCCGGGGATTAATCCAAGGTTTACTTCCGGCTGGCCGAATTTTGCATTTTCTGATGCTAATCGAAAATGACAACTCATTGCTAACTCACAACCTCCGCCTAACGCAAATCCATTTACAGCAGCGATAATAGGTTTTTTGCAGTTTTCAATTTTTGTAAACACGAGATCTTGCCCTTTTTGAGCTAATGCTTTTCCACCCGCAGCGTCTAAAGTAGCAAACTCACTGATGTCAGCACCTGCAACAAAAGCCTTATTGCCTTGTCCGGTAATTATGGCCGATTTTATATCTGCATTATTACTCACTTCATCAATTGCTGAACCTAGTTCTTCTATCACAGTTTTATTCAAAGCATTTAATTTATCAGGCCTGTTGATAGTAATGGTGCATATGCCATTTTCCAGGGAAGTAATTATTGTTTGAAAATTCATGAGCAGTGTATTTTCTTGATAAGCCAGGTTTCCTGTCAAATATTAATGGATAAAAAAATTACAGGAAAAATTTGCAATTGCTTATTCAATCCCTGGTAAATTCTTACTCCCGGGGGTTCAATTAAAAATTCCTGTTTTCTTTTACCCAATCCTTGATATAACTGGCAATTTCGGTGGTAGTAGTTCCTGGCGCAAATAATTTTCCAGCTCCCATTGCATTAAGACTGTTTATGTCATCTTCGGGTATAATGCCACCGCCGGTTAATAAAACGTCATTCATTTCCTTTTCTTTCATCAACTGGATGATTCGGGGAAAGACGGTCATATGAGCACCTGAAAGAATACTGATGCCAATGGCATCTACATCTTCCTGCAATGCCGTATTGACAACCATTTCAGGGGTCTGGCGAAGACCCGTATATATTACTTCCATGCCGGCATCACGAAGTGAAGTGGCAATCACCTTGGCACCACGATCATGTCCGTCCAAGCCTACTTTGGCAACTAAAACCCGGATAGGTCTGTTCATATTGTCTTTGTTCAATTTCAAAAATAAAGAATATCATCGGGGGATGATTTTTTTTTATATTGACAGCCAGCCAGTCTATCATTTAGAATGGTTGGTATTCTTTCGGGGGACTAGAATATTACTTTTTTGTAAAATGAAACTCTTAAAAAAAGTCTGTTCAAATGAACAATAGAGATGAAAGGCAATAGAAGATATGAAATGGAATATGTATACACTTTCTTAGAATTAATTTCAGTTGATAGGGTATCAAATGATATATTGCATTATGCAATACAGAAAATTTGGTAAAACGGATATGATGGTCAGCGAAATTGGTTTTGGTGCCTGGGCTATTGGCGGCGGGGCGATGATTGGTAATACGGCAATTGGCTGGGGAGATACTAATGATAAAGATTCTAAGAATGCTATTCACCGTTCGCTGGATCTCGGAATTAATTTTTTTGATACAGCAGATATTTATGGATTGGGTCATTCAGAGAAACTACTTGGAGATATACTTTACAACAATAAGGAGGTATTGATTGCAACTAAGGTTGGAAATGTTTCCCGTAATGAGCAATTTACCTTTGATTATTCAAGAGAATATATTTTGAAAGCCTGTAATGAAAGTTTAAAACGTTTGAGAAGAGACAGCATTGATTATTACCAACTCCATACGGCAAAATTATCTCACCTGCAACAAGGCGAATGTCTTCAGGCCATGGAGCTACTGCAGCAGCAGGGAAAAATCCGTTACTGGGGAATTTCATTGAATACTTTTGATCCATATCCGGAGGGTGAGTTTTTTATCCAAAAAAATTTGGGTCACGGTTTTCAGGTAGTGCTTAATATACTTAATCAAGGCGCTTTGGACATAATCGAAAAAGCTGCTCAGGCAGGTTATGGCATCATAGCCCGGATGCCTTTGCAATTTGGATTGCTGACCGGAAAGTTCGATAATAACATTTCTTTTTCTGATAATGATCACAGGAAAAACCGGATCACTGAAGAAGTGGTTGAGGAAGCTAATAAAGCATTAATTCCTGTCTGGGAACTTTGTGAAAAGTATGGATTGAATAAAACACAACTCGCATTAAGTTATATTTTGAGTATTGAACAAATATCCACGATTATTCCGGGAATACGCACGGCAGCGCAGGCGGAAATGAATACCACCGGCCTTGTTAAGTTAGATGAAAGTGACAGGGAATTAATCAGGCAGCTTGGTAAAGGAAAATTTTTGGAGATCATGGAAATGATACAAAAGCAGGGTTAAAGAATGGCCAGAACTTTTTTTATCCGCTCTATCGTTTCTTTTTTCCCTAATATTTCGGCTATGTCAAAAACACCCGGACCAAATTTCCCTCCAACAAGCATAATCCTGAAGGGTAGCATCAGTTCACCGGGTTTTAATTGATTTGCAGCCGCCAGTTCCGTAAAAGCTGTTTCCAAACCACCGCGTTGCCATAATGAAGACAATTTGTATACCCTGATTAGTTCAATAAAAAATAGATTTTTCTTTTCTTCCCATTTTGATTGAATGGCACTTGTATCAATATCAACTGGTGATTGAAATAAGAAATAACATTGGTCGTAGAAATCTGTAATTAAAGTACATCGGTCTTTAACTAATTCAATTGCCTTATCCAATAATATTTCGTCTGTAACATGTATACGCTTTTCTGCAAAAAGATTCTTAACATGTATTCTTAATTCGGGAATATCTAATCTTTTTATCCATTCATGATTGAACCACCTGGCCTTTTCATAATCAAATCTGGCTCCGCCACTATGTACTCTTTCTATAGAAAAAGCCTGTATCAATTCTTCTTTGGAATAAATTTCTTTTTCTGATCCGTCATTCCAGCCTAACAAGGCTAATAAATTAATAAAGGCCTCTGGTAAAAATCCTCTTTCCTTAAAACCTTCAGTTACTTCATTGGTTTTGGGATCTGTCCAGTTCATTGCAAATACCGGAAAGCCAAATTTGGCACCATCTCTTTTACTCAGTTTGCCATTTGGACCAAGAATTAACGGAAGATGTGCCCATTGTGGCATATTATCAATGCCAAATAAATACTTCCACAAGAGTACATGAACGGGGGCGCTGGGGAGCCATTCTTCTCCACGAAAAGCATGCGTAATTTTCATCAGGTAATCATCTACCACCACTGCTAAATGATAGGTGGGCATGCCATCAGCTTTCATTAAAACCTTATCATCTAAAACAGAAGTATCAAAACGTACTTCATTTCGTATCAGGTCAATAAACGAAACCGTTTCATTATCGGGTATTTTAATCCGTACTACATATTGTGTATCCTCATCTATTAGTTTTTTAGTTTCGCCGGCTGAAAGTGAAATTGAATTGCGCATGCTGTGCCGGACTTTTTTATCATATTGTGGAGAAGGATTATCGGTAGATTTAAGATCCTGTCTCATTTGTTCTAGTTCTTCCGGCGTATCGAATGCATAATAAGCATGTCCGTCTCTGATTAATTGTTCGGCATATTGATGATATATTTCTTTTCGTTCACTTTGCCGATAGGGACCAAATTGACCACCCTGTTCAGTGCTTTCATCCGGTTCCAGCCCAGCCCATCGCAAACAATCGAAAATATATTGTTCAGCCCCTTC
>JBPPMM010000031.1:0-3042 GCA_051306075.1 Chitinophagaceae bacterium | reverse complement strand
TCCTTGCAGATACCGGTCATGGCATTGAACTCCATGTACAGCCTCACTGGGAGGACACCTTTTTTGATGGTAAACAATGGAGGATGAACACTGCCCGATACAAATTATCTGACTTCCAGGAACCAGAGGTTATGGAAATTGTTACCCGATATACCAAAGTGCTACAAAGAATCAGTGGCAAGGCGCCGGTGGCCTATCGTGCAGGAGGCTGGTGTGCACAACCCTTTCCCCCCATAGGAAGGGCCCTGAAGAAGAATGATATACATATAGATAGCAGCGTCTATCCAAATGGGCATTATAAATCAAAAAATCAGGCCTTTGATTTCAGGGAGGCACCTCCCTATCAAACCCACTATTCCTTTTCAACCGATCCGGCTCAGGCTGATACTGAAGGGACCTTTGTTGAGATTCCTATAAGCTCTTACAGAGTTAGCCCCTTTTTCTTTTGGAACTTTGCCCTGAACAGGCTTACGTCCAGCCCCGAACATAAGTCCATGGGAGACGGAAACGCAGTGCCGATTTCTAAAAAGGAATTGTTGCGGTATTTAACTTTCCCGTCAAATAGTGTTGTATCTATGGATGGGTTTAAGGCAGACTTTCTGGAAAGGAGTTTTAGGAAATACAAAGAAGCTACGGCAAATAAGGGAAATTTTGTAATCATTGGTCATCCAAAGGCCTTTACACCCTTTTCCCTGAGTATTTTTAAGAGCTTTGTCCATCATCATCACAAGGAACACGACTTTTGCACTTATGCCCATCCTGGAAACCCTATTAAGAATTCAAGCTGATAGGCTTAATTTTAGACAAACATAGATGCAGCTGCCTGGTTATGGAGGACAGAAGTAAATATATAAATGGGAAGAAAATTTACGCCTTCCGCTCAAAGGATGAATTCTTAAATTTCCTCACCGGTAAAAATGGGATATTAATAGCGCTGAATGCGGAAAAACTAACGAAGTCCGACCAGGAGCTAAATCGTATTGTCAATCAAAACATTGGATATCCCGATGGGATAGGAGCTGTTTGGGCACTTAAACGAAAAGGACTTAATGCAGTTAAGATTGCGGGCGCGGAATTTTGGCTGGATGTTATTGAGCGATATCAGTCGGAGCATTCCTTTTATTTTTTGGGATCCGGCCAGCAAGTAATTGATACAACAATTTCCAGGTTAAAGGAACAGTTTCCCGGAATCCATATTACCGGGTACCGATCCGGGTATTTGGAATCCGGTGATGAACAGGCAATTCTGAAACACCTGACAGAACAAAAACCCGGAGTGGTATTCGTTGCCATGGGCAGTCCGAAACAGGAGTTCCTGATGGCTAAGTTTCTGGCGCGCCACCCTGCCCTGTATATGGGGTTGGGCGGAAGTTTTGATGTATATTCAGGCATAAAGAAACGGGCCCCCCGCATCTTTATTAATCTCGGGCTTGAGTGGTTCTATAGACTGCTGAAGGAACCAACCCGAATATCCAGACAATTAAATTTAGTTAAGTTCCTATTTAGAATTATCTTTGATAAGATATAATCTAACCTCTTGATTGCTTGTACTTTCTTGAAACTGCCATAGCGCTCTTCATAGGTTCTTTTTTGGTGACTTACCTCACCATCCCAAAGATTATTGGGGTAGTGGCCTATAAACGGCTTATGGATAATCCCAATCAAAGGAGCTCCCATAAGTCCCTGACGCCAACCTTGGGAGGGATCGCCTTTTTTTATACCCTAGTCTTTGCTCTGTTTTTTATCAGGGGACGGGATACATTTGACGAGGCCATTTATATCATTCCAGGCCTTACCATCCTTTTTATTGTTGGATTAAAGGATGACCTTGTGGTACTGTCACCGGGATCCAAGCTTATGGCACAGGCTCTTGCGGTTAGTTTTATCCTTGTAAATGACAGCTTTACCATTCATTCCCTGAACGGCTTTCTGAATATCAATGAGATCCCCTATTACCTGTATCTGGTCATAGGGGCATTTATGATGCTGGTGATTATAAACTCGTACAACTTAATTGATGGTATCGATGGGTTGGCATCGGTGGTAGGAATTGTCATTATGATGATCTATACCACCATATTCTACTTATCAGAAGAATATTTCTTTGCCCTTATTGCCATTTCAATGAATGCGTGCCTCCTGGCATTTTTCGGATTCAATGTGTCTTCCGATAAAAAAATATTCATGGGCGACACAGGTTCCCTTATTGTGGGGTTTATTATCAGTGTACTAACACTAAAGTTTTTAGCCCTGAAACCGTATGACTATACCGAATTGCCCTTTTTATTGGAGAATGCCCCACTCATAGCCATAGCCATCCTGATTGTCCCCCTCTTCGATACGGCCCGGGTCTTTACGATCCGAATTGCCAGCAGAAAAGCCCCATTTTCACCTGACAGGAACCACGTACACCACGTGCTAATCGATTTTTGGGGGTTAAGCCATAAGCAGGCAAGCTTTATTATTGGTTGTTTCAACATCCTGTTTGTAATCCTTTTTGTCATTCTGGGCAGTGCCGCGAAAAACCTTGGGATGGCGATCATGCTGGTCTCTGTGGTCATATTTTTGAGCTATATATTTTTTAAGTACAATTATAATTTTACCACATTAAAACAAAAAATATTGCTAAAGCGTAAGGTTAATAAATTAAAATCCAAGATCGACAAGCCGATAAAGAAAAGTATGAGGAAAAAGAAGGAAGAGTCGAAAGTTGAACCAACCGGAAATCATCACCTGTAAAAACTGCTAAATAGACTTTTAGGTTTACAGTATACTAATTATAGCCAACCGAATGTATAATTGATTCATTCAAAATTGGCGATACTAAAACCACTTATAACTTAATTTTATTGTTTTGAACCCAATAATATAGGTTTTAGACAGAAATAATTGTCCTGCCCGACCCGCACAACTATTTTTGAGCCTTGAAAATTTTACCCCGGAGATTACGTGTAACTAAAAATTTAAGAGAATGAAAGTAACAGTTGTTGGAACTGGATATGTTGGCCTGGTAACGGGCACCTGTCTTGCCGAAACAGGAAA
>JBPPMM010000709.1:0-12139 GCA_051306075.1 Chitinophagaceae bacterium | reverse complement strand
CCCCAAAAGCTCAGGGTGTTTTTGCAACTTTATGAAATTGCTTATTTCAAATTCAAACTTCCAGCCGCCTGTTTTAATAAATCAATTCCTGTATTTCTTCCTTCCAATGTTACCAGCAACCGGTCGCCTGCCAGGTAAGTGAGAGTAGAACGGTTATTACTTTTATTCAGGTGTTCAACCGCTTTGCCTCCATTGAACTCTATGGTTTTGGTATATTCCTCATCACTTTCAGATTGAAAATTCATCATGCCCAGGTATTGCATACTATAAATACCAGCACCGGCCTGGCCTGCGCAATCAAATAATTTCAACTCCAGTTGAGTGGAATCATTGATAGGATAATCTCCTTCTGCATATGCAGCTCCCATGGCACTATTGGCTGAAAACTTAGAACGTTTTGCTCCAACTAGTTCATCTGGTAGTAACGCCTTCATTTGGTCCAGGGTATAAGGGGAAAGCTTTTGCAGCTCTTCTGTTTTCTTTTGAAAGTCGTCAGCAACTTTTACTAAATCGTTGGGTTGAAAAGTAGTCGTGGTTTTGCCGTCTTCGCTTGTTACTGTAACTCCCTGTTTTTTATTATTGTTGCAGGAAGTAGTCAACAGGTAAAAGACAATGATGAAAAGGAATGGCAAATTTTTCATAATAAATAGTTTTTGGTTTGAGTACATAAATGTAAATGATTTAGATACTAATAATTCGATAGAAAGAGCAGATATTCTGGTATTATAGAAAAAACCGCTGATTTCTTTTACAGCTGGATAATTTTATTAATTTTACTCCTTGCTAACCAGTCAATTTGGTTGATCCCTCCTTTGAATTTCCCTGAATAAATTTCTCTACTTGTAAATTTTCGATATGAAAAGGCTTGCTTTCTATATTTTGTTCGCTGTAATCCTGGGTGCTTTTTCTTCCTGTGCTACTTTCAAAAAGGATTGTAACGGGGTAAGGCATTATAAACACAAGGGCGGGTTTTATATCTGATTCGCTTTTCACCAGTCCATTTTATTTTAAGTTAGTAGCTTTACTTTTGAAACAGCAGGCATGCTGAAAAGGATATTCTACTATTTGCTTCTTCTTAAATCAAAATTATTTGGTGGTATGACCATTTTTTCAAAAATTATTTCCGGCGAAATTCCCAGTTATAAAATAGCTGAGAATGAAAGATTTTATGCATTTCTGGATATATTTCCTCTCCGTGAAGGACATGTGCTTGTGGTACCTAAATCAGAGACAGATAATTTTTTCGATCTTCCGGAGGAATATTTAAGCGAGCTATTAGTATTTGCAAAACCTATAGCCAAATCAATTGAAAGATCTTTTGATTGCAATCGCTGCGGTATTAGTGTAATAGGATTAGAGGTTCCGCATGCTCACCTTCACCTGATCCCGATCAACACAGCCAATGATCTCAATTTTACCCAGGCTAAGTTGAAAGTGACTGAAGAAAGGATGAAAGAGATACAAAAAATGATTGTTGAACAATTAAGTAATTAGTCTCTTTAGTATTTGAAAATGGTATTGCCGGGAATTCAAGAAAATATCTGACTCAAACTCTGACGGTACTATCATTAAACCTTCCTGCCCCTGTAAGCCTTACTCTTAGCCTGCGCCACCATAAATAAAGAGCTTGTTCGATTCTTTTATTTGAGTGATAGAAGTTGTGTATCCGATACTTTAAGAAAGAAATTTTTCAACAGAAAATTTGGAAAATTATTTTACCAGTCTTCCCGGATTGTTTTTTATAAAAGCTTCCCAGCCTCCCATTTCTTTCCCTATGTCAGCAAGCAAATTATTTGTCTGGAAATGGTGACACACCGCAACGGCCAAAGCATCAGTGGCATCAAAGGAATGGGGTTCTTCCTTTAACGAAAGTAACTCCCTGAGCATTTTCCACACTTGTTCTTTCCCGGCATTGCCGTTACCTGTTACAGATTGCTTTACTTTTTTGGGTGAATATTCTGTTACCGGCAAACCGGCTTGAATGGCAGCTGCAATAGCCACACCCTGTGCTCTTCCCAACTTTAACATACTCTGTACATTCTTACCAAAAAAAGGAGCTTCAATAGCGAACTCGTTAGGTTTATAAATTCTTATGAGATCATCTACTTTTTCATGTATTAATTGCAGGCGCTGGTAATTATCTTTTTTGGAAGATAATCTAAGTACCTGCATCATTTTCATTTTTACTTCGTTACCATTTACTTCTATGATGCCATATCCCATCAATAAAGTACCAGGATCGATACCAAGTATTATTTTCGCAGTCTTTTGCAAGAGGCAGTGTATTTTTACACGATTAAAAAAGTTGATTCTGTTAGCAGAAAAATTTCACCCGAAACTACAACAACAGGGTGAATAGTCAGGCAAAGATTCGTAATACTATTATGCAATTTACAAGCAGGCAAAATAAGAACATCCGGTATTTCATCAATTATATATTAGGTCCACTCCTTTTTACCTGGCTATCATATTCTATTTATCGCCAGGTACGTCTGCAGCCGGGACTTGATCAATCATGGCAACATATCCGGCAATCCTTCAACAGTAGTTTACTGGCCAACCTGGTAGCTGTGTTGTTACTTATGATTGCTAATTGGTCTTTAGAAACAATAAAATGGAAACTGGCTGTTCAAAAAATTCAAAAGATCAATTTTTATATTGCATTTAAAGCTGTTTTATCGGGAGTTTCTTTTTCGGTAACCACGCCTAACCGGGTGGGAGAATACCTGGGGCGTGTTTTATATATGGATGAAGGTAACCGCCTTAAAGCAGTTTCACTTACGATTGCGGGCAGCTTAAGCCAGTTGCTTGTTACACTCATGATGGGTCTTGTGGGGCTGATTATATTAAGAGAGCCCCTTGAAGCGTCAAAGACTATTTCTTCGTTTTGGGTGGATGTGATACTCTATGGTGTGGGATCAGCCACATTTATTTTAACAGTTTTTTATTTCCGGTTGTCATCGCTGGTGAAGTGGATTGATAAGCTTCCGCGTAGTAAAGGATATACCTGGCTTATTGAAACACTGGAAGAGTTTAATGCAACTTTACTATTGCAATTATTGTCATTATCCACACTAAGATTTATTATTTTTAATGTCCAATATTATTTATTGTTTCGGTTTTTTGATGTAAATATTTCATTTTGGCAGGGTTGGTGTGCAGTTAGTGTTTCTTTTTTAGTAATGGCCATAGTTCCAACCATTGCCTTGTTTACTGACCTGGGTTTGCGTGGCAAAGTGAGTCTTATGTTAGTGGGCTTGTTCAGTGAAAACAATCTTGGAATTGGACTTACAGCAGCAAGCATATGGTTTATCAACCTGATAATTCCGGCTCTGGCGGGGAGTTTATTAATTTTGGGCATTAAAAAAGTATTTAAAAGTAAAAATGTTCCGCCTGGTTAAAGATTTCGTGGCACATAAATGGTTATATAAAAATTTGTTGCCCAAATGCCTGGCAAATAATGATAAAATAGTTTGCAATGAATGGACTGATCAAGATAATAATTTTACCGGCTATCGCTTTAATGGCTTTTTCTTCTGATGCTGAAACACCATTCAATGATGCCTGTTCTATTAAGAATACGGCTTTCCAGGCTGGGGAGAAAGTCTCGATGACTGTTTACTACGCTGTTGCCGGTGTCTATGTTAATGCGGGCACTGCTACTTTTACCAATACGCTGGAAACGCTGAATAACAAACCGGTTTTTCATATTGTTGGCGAAGGCCATACAAATTCATCCTACGACTGGATATACAAAGTGAGGGACCGGTACGAAACTTATGTTGATACCGTTACAATGCAACCACTGAAATTTATCAGAAACGTAAATGAAGGGGGATATAAAAAATACCAGAATATTACATTTAATAAAACAGCCAATACGGCTATTACAAATAGCGGCGTATTTAAAGTACCGGCCTGTATTCAGGATGTTGTAAGCGCAGTTTTTTATGCCAGGAATGTTGATTTTTCAAATTTGCAACCCAATGATAAAATTGCTTTTTCCATGTTTCTCGATAACGAAGTATTTAATATGTACATCCGCTACCTGGGTAAAGAAACAATCAAAACAAAGTATGGTAAATTCAGGGCAGTAAAATTTAAACCCCTTTTAATTAAGGGAACCATTTTTGAAGGAGGAGAAAATATGACGGTTTGGGTAACAGATGATGCGAACCACGTTCCAGTAAGAATTGAAAGCCCTATATCAGTTGGTAAGGTAAAAATTGATCTCATGAGTTATGAGAACCTGCGATATCCGCTAAGTTCATTGATCAGAAGAAGAGATTAGATTTCAAAAATCCCGGTCACAATTTATTTTATATCTCATCCAGTCTTAAAAATTGATCAGGTCTCACGCCTCTTTCCGTTTGTTTCAGATTACAGCATTCATATTGAGGATCATGCTCAAAAAATAGAATGTATTTATTTTCCACAGCCTCGTTCAAAAATGATTTTTTTTCATGCAGGGTCGTCAGTGGAAACATATCATATGCCATAACATATGGAAGGGGGATATGTCCCTGTGAGGGCAACAGGTCTGCCATAAATACTATTATTTTTTCTTTGTAAATTATTTGGGGAAGCATCATGCTTTGAGTATGACCATTTACAAATCTTATTTTGAAATAAGGTAAATCCCAATTACCTGCCGGCAAGCTGGCTTTACCAGGGTTTATTTCTGCAGAATTTGTAAATTTTAATTGCCCGCTTTCTTTAATCGGTAAAATATTTTCTTTTAAAAAAGATGCTTTCTCTCTTTCGTTGGGATTCACGGCCCAATCCCAGTGCAGTTCGTTACTCCAGTATAGCGCATTTTTAAATGCGGGTACCAGGTTTGCTGCTTTCCTGGTTATACTTCCTCCGCAATGATCAAAGTGGAGGTGAGTGAGAAATACATCCGTAATCTCATCTCTGTGAAAACCATGCCTGGCAAGGGAACTATCCAGTGTATCATTGCCGTGCAAATAATAATGACCAAAGAATTTTGCATCTTGTTTATTACCCATTCCGGTATCAACAAGAACCAATCTTTTTCCATCTTCTATCAGCAGGCAGCGCATTGCCCAGGAGCACATATTGTTTTCATCAGCGGCATTGATCTTGTTCCATATACTTTTTGGCACTACGCCAAACATGGCTCCGCCATCGAGTTTAAAATAACCGGTATTGATTGAGTAAAGATTCATGTTGTTTTAATTTTTACATTATTGGCATAGAATAAAAGAAATAAGCCAACCAGGAAGAAGCTTGCCAGTGTAAGAACAGAATTTCTTTGGGATCCTGTGAATTCTGTAATAATTCCAAAACTAAAAATACCAACTACTGCGGCCATTTTTTCTGTAACATCATAAAAGCTGAAAAAGGAAACAGTATCCCGGGTTACAGGAATCAGTTTAGCATGCGTAGAACGGCTTAGTGATTGTATGCCGCCCATAATGAAACCAACTGCTGACCCCAACGCATAAAATTCATAAATACCTCCTTTTGGCAAGAAGAAGGCCGTAATACAAATGCCTATCCATAAAACCACCAGGATCATCAATGTTTTCAGGTTGCCTATGATTGAAGATAATTTCGATATGGCCAATGCTCCGGGAATAGCGATCAGCTGGATGATAAGGATAGAGATAATAAGATTCATAGTGGGAATCTCCAGCTCGCTTTTGCCATAGAGTGCTGCAACAAGCATCACTGTCTGTACGCCCATATTATAAAAAAAGAATGCCAGCAAAAATCTTTTAAGTTGCGGAAGTCCGTTAACCTGCCTCCAGACTTTTTGCAATTCATTATATCCTTTGGTTATTATGTTATGTTCAATATCATTGTGTCCGGCTGCTATGGGTTTAGGCATACGTCGTAATGAGTATTGACCAAAGCTCCACCACCAAATGCCCACCAGCAAAAAAGAAATCTGAGCACCTTTTCCTTCAGTGATACCGAGCTGCTCATTCATCAGCACAAAAACAAAACAAATTAATAGCAGCAGCACACTGCCTACGTAACCATATGCAAATCCCCTGGCACTGATCCGGTCGCGGTCTTCTGGTCTGGCAATTTCCGGCAGAAATGAATTGTAAAAAACCTGGCTACCCCAGAAACCTATACAGGCTATTATCATAGCCACAATCCCAAAACTTAGCGTACTCCTGTCGAAGAAATACAAAATGGAACAGGCCAGGCTGCCCATGGTCATAAAAAAATTTAAAAATTTTTTCTTATTTCCTTTGTAATCTGCAATAGAAGAAAGAAGGGGTGACATGATAGCTACGATGAGCATTGCCATTGCAATTGCATAATTATAAAGGGCAGTATTTTCAAATTGCCTGCCCAGGAATGTAATATGGGTCCGGGATATGCTTGCATTATCCACAGCGATGGATTCAAAATAAGCAGGAAAAATAGTAGATGTAATAACAAGATTATAGGAAGAACTTGCCCAATCATACATGGCCCAACCATTCACTACTTTTTTTGAAGCCGTTTGCATAAACGAATGCTTTTAGTAAAAATAGGGATTTCGATGACTATATAAAAAGGAGCCCATTCGGAGAAAGTCTGAATGGGCTGCTGAAAATTATTTTAATATTAAACAGAGCATTATTTAGTTTCCCGATTTAAAAGATTGATAAGGTTTGAAAGATTCATCTGTTAATTGCAATAAAGTAGTGGCACCATTGAATACACTATCTGCCAATAAACCGGCAAGTATATAAAACTCATTTTCAGCCAGCGTTGCTGAACGTTCCCGGGGAGAAACCATATTGACGATATAAAGTCCATCCTTGTTCTTATCTGCCTGGAAG
This sequence comes from Chitinophagaceae bacterium, assembly GCA_051306075.1. Classification (GTDB taxonomy): domain Bacteria; phylum Bacteroidota; class Bacteroidia; order Chitinophagales; family Chitinophagaceae; genus Terrimonas_B. The sequence goes on along the minus strand of JBPPMM010000709.1, from coordinate 5,333 downwards.
CTTTTTACATCGGGAGCATCCCCATCAATATTATTAAGAAACGCGGCAAGCAAAGCTGCTTCTTCTTTACTGAAATCACCTATGCTATAAACTTCAATATTGCCCGTTTTAATTTTTGTTCCATAATTTTCAACATCCATTTTTTTGAAAGGCAGGATTCGTATGGATTCAAAAGTATTGTTGGTCAGGTCCACATTAACGGGTACACCTTTAAAAGCGGCTTCTGAAATTTCATTGGCCAATTGAAGGTATATTTCATCGCCGATGGCTTTTGCTTTTTCTTCATCGATCACCATTCTGAAAAAAACTGTATCGGTCTTCCTTGCAAGCTGTACACTTTTTTGATTACCTGACTCATTCCAACTCGGGTAAAGAAGATCTAATGTTTTCTGCGCCTCTTCTTTTTTGATGCCATCTTTGTAATAAACTTCAACATTATCTTTTGAAAGCTTATCTCCATAATTAGTGCAGGAAAACAGGCTGGTGGTGACCAGCAACAAAAGGGGCAGCGACAAATTTGATTTCATTTGTTTATTTTTTATTGTTTTAGCCAATTGAATTCGCCGGACAATGATAAAGGTTTGTGAACGAAATACCGGTCATGGACATTTCATTTGTGTACTTTATATTAGGTATTTAAAAAGCAGCACTCAACTGAAGTACACCAGGAATTAATTATCTATAATTCCGGCATACAGTAGAATCAGCAGGATAATACCGGCAATGATCCTGTACCAGCCAAAAACTCTAAAACCATATAACTTCAGGTAGGTTATAAAGAAACGGATGGCTAAAACAGCAACCACAAATGCTACAATATTTCCTACTATAAAGGCAATTGTATTTTCACTGCTTTCAACAATGATTTCATATCCCCTTCTTGGTATTCCGCTTTGGCTCCATTCTTTTAGAAACAAAGAATGGGCTGTGGCAGCAAACATAGTGGGCACTGCCAGGAAAAAAGAGAACTCCGCGGCTACGTTACGGGTAAATTTTTGTTGCATACCTCCAATAATGGAGGCTGCGCTTCTGCTTACACCCGGTACCATTGCTATAGTCTGCCACACTCCCGTTATAAAGGCCTTTTTATAGGTAATCTGTTCATCCGATTCAACTGTAGGATTATTGAATGCCTTATCAATATAGATCAATATGATGCCGCCAGCCAGCATGGAAATAGCAACAATAAGCGGGCTTTCAAATAAAGTATCTATATGTTCTGAAAAAATGAAACCAAGTATCAGTGCCGGTATAACACCAATTATTAATTTTATATAAAATTGCCAGCGGCGGAAATCAAAAAATTTTTTCCAATATAAAACCACCACGGCCATAATAGCTCCTAATTGGATGGCTACTTCAAACAGTTTGGTGAATTCTTCCTTATGAATACCCAGGAAGGAACTGGTAAGGATCATATGACCCGTGGAGGAAACCGGCAGAAATTCTGTTAATCCTTCTACGATGGCGATGATGATAGCTTCAATAATACTCATGAAAATATTGTGGGAATAGAGCCATATAACCGGGTTGCTGATTTGCGAGCAGGTTGCCAGTCAATGCACTATTTTTCGGTCACCTTTTTAGGAGTTTTAAAGATTGCATATATTTCTATCACAAGGCCTGCCAATATTAACAAAGGTGCAATGGTAATGCGGGTAGTGCTATATACTTCATCTTTATTAAAAACTGAAGGATCCGTGCTGGCACCTCCACTCATCATAAACATTCCTATGCTAATAACTGCGGCACCTATTGCCATCCAGATATAATTTTCTTTTGAAAAAATTGAAGGTGATGATTTTGTTTCAGCCATTATGATTCTATTTGGAGGCGCAATATAGGCAAAAACAGGGAAGCGGTAACGGGCGTTGCAAGGAAGTTCTTGTTGCCATTCTGAAAGTTTTATTGCCTTAATTCTTCAAATTCATCCATTTCCTAATATAAATCGTCCAATTTCATCTTCAGGTATTTTAAAACACTGCGGTGTGTACTGAAAAGAGTGATGAATATTCCCAGAATAATCAAACCTGCAAAGAGTAAGGCCAGTGTTGTATCATCGTGAATTGCCTTCATTTCAGGCAGGATTCTTTCCGCTCCAAGGATAACAAGGATAACGGCTGCAATGGCAATAATGCCGCTTATTGCACCATTTATGATCGCCCTGATATTCATTGGTTTTGCAATAAACCACCGGGTAGCACCCACCATTTGCATGGTTTTTATAAGAAACCGGTTGCTGAACATGGCCAGCCGGATGGTATTATCGATGAGGATTATAACAACCAGCGCCAGTAATACGGCTACAGCAAGAAGTATAATACTGATACGTTGAATATTCTCGTTCAGGTTATCAACCAGGGCTTTGGGATATTCTACATCACTTATATAAGTTTGTTGTTCCAGGTCCGTTTGTATGGCCGACAGCGAATCACTATTCATGTATTCCTGTTTTACTTTAAAGTTTATGCTGTTGGGTAGCGGGTTTGCGTCCATCACTTTATCCCAATTTTCATTTCCGTCTCCCAGGTATTTTTTCTTGGCGGCTTCTTTTGTTACAAATTCTATTTCTCTCACATAAGTTTGAGAGGAAATATAATCCATAAGAGCAACACTATCTTTTTCATTAAGATCGCCGCGCAGGTAGGCACCTACTTCTACGTTTTCTTTAAAATAGCTACCGAGTTTGTTCGCATTAATAACCAGCCAGCCTATAATACCTAAAAGAAACAGAACCAGCGTTACCCCCAGGATAGACATGAAATAAGAGGGTTTGCCACGTTTACCAGAGCCTTTGCCCGATTGAGCCATAGTATTGAATTTTTTTGATATGAATCACACTGCCCTTTATTATTCAATAATTATATCAAATAAAACCGGGCTGGCAAATTTAATGGATTCAGCCGTTCAGAATATTGTTTTTTGTACAAGGTAAAACTTGTGCGATAAAAATTCATCCTCAATGAATGACGATGAAAATTTTTACCTGAGCTTTTCAAAAGTACAATCAGTATTTTTGCTGCCCATTTAAACGCCGGTAACAGGCTGATATTGCCGTATATAAAAAAAGAAATTTGTTAAAGAATTGTTGAGTTTTATTTGAAGCCTGGCTGATTTTCTTTGCTGGCAATATCAGGCAGGTCGTTTTTAATTTGAACCAGGAATAATTATGGAATATAATTTCAGGAAAATAGAAAAGAAATGGCAACAACAATGGAAAGATAGCGGGGCGTACAAAGTTTCAAATGAAACCCCAAGGCCTAAATATTATGTATTGGATATGTTTCCTTATCCCAGCGGTACCGGCCTCCACGTGGGCCATCCACTGGGTTATATTGCGAGTGATATATATGCCCGGTATAAAAGATTAAAAGGTTTTAATGTTTTGCACCCGATGGGTTATGATGCATTTGGTTTACCTGCAGAACAATATGCCATTGAGCATGGCATTCACCCTGCAATATCAACAGAAAATAATATCAATACGTTCAGGAAGCAACTGGACAATATTGGTTTTTCCTATGACTGGAGCCGCGAAGTGAGAACCTGCGATCCGGGGTATTACAAATGGACTCAATGGATTTTTCTGCAAATTTTTGATAGTTGGTTCAACAGGAAACTGGAGAAAGCTCAACGAATAGAAACGTTGATTGGAATTTTTGAAAAAGAAGGGAATGGTGGATATGAAATACCAAACGAGAAATTCCAAATAGAGGGAGCAGGCAAAAGAACCTTTACCGCTGATGAGTGGAAAACATATGAAGAAACGACAAGGCAGGAAATTTTAATGAAGTATCGCCTGGCTTACCTGGCTTACACAGATGTGAACTGGTGCGAAGCACTGGGAACTGTACTGGCAAATGATGAAGTAATAAACGGAGTCAGTTATAGGGGAGGTTTCCCGGTTGTAAAAAAGAAAATGCGGCAATGGAGTCTTCGTATTACAGAATATGCTGAGCGGTTGCTGAACGGATTGGATGAAGTGGATTTCAGCGATTCAATGAAGGAGATTCAGAGAAACTGGATTGGGAAAAGCAGCGGCGCAGAAATCAGTTTCAAGGTGAAAAGCGAAGTAACTATTGAAAAAAATTTAAGAGTATACACCACCAGACCCGACACAATTTTTGGCGTCGATTTTATGGTGATAGCGCCGGAGCATGAATTGGTAAACGAAATCACTTCTGAATCCCAAAAAACGGCAATTGATGAATATTTAAAGTATGTTCAGAGTCGTTCCGATGTAGAGCGGATGGCTGAGGTCAAAAAAATAACAGGTTGCTTTACGGGAGCATTTGCAATAAACCCTTTCAACGGAAGGGAAATTCCTATCTGGATATCGGAATATGTTTTGATCGGGTATGGTACAGGTGCTATTATGGGTGTACCCTGTGGAGATGAACGGGATCACAAGTTTGCAAAACATTTCAGTATTCCTATTACCAATATCATCGGTGGTCAATATAGCGGTGAAGAAGCCAACCCCACAAAAAATGCTGTTCTTACCAACAGTGATTTTATTACAGGCATGGTTATGCGGGATGCAATTGGAATCGTAATAGATAAAATTGAGGAATCAGGTATTGGCCGCAGGCAGGTGAATTACAAAATGAGGGATGCGGGTTGGAGCCGACAGCGCTATTGGGGTGAGCCATTTCCGGTGATTTATCGGGATGATATTCCCTATGCAATGGATGAAAATGATCTTCCGCTTGAATTACCTCCTTCTGATGATTTTAAATCAGCGGGTACTGGTGAAGGCCCACTGGCTAATGTAAAAGAGTGGGTATATATCAACAAAGATGAAAAAAGGGATACGAATACGATGCCTACCCACGCCGGGGCAGCCTGGTATTTCCTCCGGTATACGGACCCGCATAACGATAAAAAATTTGCAGATAAAAATGCGCTGGATTATTGGAACCAGGTAGATGTATATATCGGCGGCGCCGAACATGCCGTAGCCCACTTACTATATTCCAGGCTATGGGTTAAAATACTTCATGACCTGGGCTACCTGAATTTTGATGAGCCTTTCAAAAAACTTATAAACCAGGGAAAGATCACCGGGGATTCCCGTTTTGTTTACCGTATCCGTGGTACCAAACAGTTTGTCTCTTATGGATTAAAGAAAAACTATGAAACAGATGAACTGCATGTAGATGTAAATATTGTCAATGGTGTTGAATTGGATACAGAGGCGTTTAAAAATTGGAAGCCGGATTTTGCCGGTGCGGAGTTTATACTTGAAGACGAGAAATATCTATGCGGTACAGCGATTGAGAAAATGAGTAAATCATATTTCAATGTTATCAATCCTGATGAAGTGGTAGAAA
>JBPPMM010000680.1:0-3326 GCA_051306075.1 Chitinophagaceae bacterium | reverse complement strand
ATACAGGAATTCCCCATCCCGAATCTGTCTTTGTTGAAAAATATATGGATGATACAGACTGGCCCTTTTCTTTTTTCCATTGGGTAAAATATAAATAATTCCCGTTAGCACTTAAACTAGCCGTTCCCTGGTTTAATGAAGCATCCATCCCGTTTATCGTAACTGGTATTACATTATGCATATTGCCTTCAAGGAGAGTAGAATAAAATAAACGATTATGATAAGGATTAACTCCGGGAGTTACAATAGAATCGATCTTCGTACTGGTAATCATTAATTGATTTCCCTGTATAGCGGCAGGTGCATAAATTCCTTTTTCCTGTCCACCTGCTGAAATGATTTTGTGTACATCAAATAATATAGAATCCGGCCGGTTGACCTGTCCTTTTATAAATCGAATTGTTTCCAACTCGTTTTCTGCTGATTGCTGATAAGGGTTGGTTGTACCAGCAATTGTGCTGAGAAATCGGGTAGCGTTTTCTTCGGCCTCATTATACCTGCCCAGGCTTCTCTGGCATACTGAGTACCAGTAAATAGCTGAGGAGTATTTTTCAGGATCAGCTTCAAGGCATTCTTTATACCGGTCTGCTGCTTCCTGCCAGTAGTTGGCCATTCGATAGCTTTCAGCCTGTTTATAAAGAATATCATATTTACTCATGTTGTTTCCAATGACATCGGTTCTGTTTTTTTTGCTGTTCAGGGGGAAGCCTGTTGGCGCCTTTTGTTTCACGGGGGGATGTAGAAATTGTTCATACAAGCCGGCCGCTGTAAAATAATCGCCTGATGAAAAATATTTGTCGGCCAATAACAACCGGCTGTCTGCCTGAGCCCGGGCCTGTATGATAGCGATATTTGCTAATATGAATAATAAGAAATAGTTCCTGGTATTTTTAAATACAACGTAATGCAGGAATTTTATCTTAGTTTTTTTTATGGTTTGAATAGTGTTCATATTATTATAATGAAACTTTTATGTTATGCTGTTTACCGCTTTTAATCAGGATCATTTTATAAACGGGGACAGCGGATAAAATCAAAAATGCTTTTGGTTCCTTTTCGTTTAATATATGAAAGGCTTAACTCAAAACTGTTTACGTTTCGCGACATGGCTCCCAGCTTCGAGGTATTTACATCATAGCTTAAACCAATTAATAAATTTCGCCAGTCAACACCAACAAAAGGAGCAACCGCATCTTTATAGCGATAATAGCCGCCGATCATCATATCCGTTTCTTCATTTACATTCATCTGAACATATGTTCCAAGCATCGTTTCTCTGGCCGTACCCTGTTGCATATATAATACATGCGGTACTATACTGAACCGGTCTGACATATTAAAACTCAGCCCACCGTGAATAGTATATCGAAGGGGTATCGTATTCAATTCAGAGCTCTGTGTGCTGATGATGGGATCCTTTGGTTTGTTAATATGAAAAAAGGATACGCCACCAAACGCATTTACATTTTTACCAGGAGTGGCATCGTAATATAAAACGCCCGTGCCCATATCCAGTGTAGTGGCCGAGGTGGTGGCAAAGGTTTCAGTAGACGCATTACCGGCATTATACCCGGTAATCGGATTCCATTGCTCACCCCATTTGAATTTCGATTGGTCTACCCGGCGACTAATAATTCCGGCCTGCATTGCAAATACAAGGCGATGGTTATTTTCTTTTCCGAATTTTACTCCTGTATAGGCAACAGAAGCATACGTGTTGAAATAATTAAACCCGGCATCCCCGGCTGATTGGTTCATCAGGTTTACTCCCAACGATATATTTTTATTTGTTCGGGTATCAAAAGAAATACCGGTTGTTTTATAAGGTTTATCTATTCCTCCCCACTGGCTCCTGTATATAGATGAAACGCGGTAATCGCCGTCGCTTCCACCAGCCATTGCAGGATTAACATACATAGGGTATGTGTAATTTTGGGTAAAATGTGGATCTGTTTGAGCTACTGCCTGCTGCAGTGAAAGCATCACAACACAAGTGGTGAGTAGAGTTAGTTTCATAAGTTTATTTTCTTTTTCAATAACCATTTGCTTTTTCATTGCAGATTATTCTTTCCTGATTACATATTCTTGTTACTGGCGTTTGAGGAATTTTGTTATCCTACCTTACCAGCGTAATTGAACCTTTCATATTTACTTTTCTTCCATCCAGTAATTCCGCTTTTAACACATAAACATATACACCGACCGGCTGGGCCTTACCGCGTTGATTTCCATCCCATCCTTTTGTGCGGTTGTTTATTAATTCAACCTGTTCTCCCCATTGGTTAAAAATTCTCATCTCCAGTTTTACTATGTAATTGCCATATACATACAACACATCATTCTTACCATCGCCATTGGGTGAAAAGATGTTGGGAACAAACACATCTTTGCTCAGAGGCTTCACAGAAACATTATACGTTTTGGCTGCACCGGTACAACCGTTCAATGTTGGTGTAACAGATATGGTAGCCATTGCATCTGCGTCATTTCTGTTTGTTGCTGTAAACGAAGGAACATTTCCTGAACCGGATGATGCTAAGCCTATGGTTGAATTAGTATTATTCCAGTTGAAATTTGCGCCTGCAGGCGTTGCTGAAAGAGATGTGGCAGGTATTACTGAGCCATCATAAACGGAAGTATCAGCAATCGCATTAACAGAAGGAGTGGGCGAAACAGTTAAGGTAAATGTGACCGTTGGCTTTGCACACAGTCCTGCGGTAGAAGTAAAGGTGTAAACACCGGAGACCTGGTTGCTTACCGTTGCCGGGCTCCAGGTACCTTTAATGCCATTGGTAGATGTTGTTGGTAAAGCAGGAACAGCCGAGCCGGAACAAACGGTTAATGTGGTTCCAAAACTAAATACCGGTGTCAGAATAGGATTTACGGTTACAGTAAATGTAGTTGACCGGATACACTGATCCGCCGGCGCCGATGCTGTAAATGTATATACACCACTGGCCTGGTTGTTTACTATAGCCGGGCTCCAGCTACCATCATATCCATTTTCCGATGTGGTAGGTAAGGGTGGAACAATTCCTCCCGTACAAACTGATAAGGTAGTGCCAAATGTGAAATTTGGTGTTATACTTGGAGTTACCGTTACATTAAAGTTTACTATAGAGCCGCATTGATTAGGTGCCGGGGTAAATGTGTATGTTCCTGAAGCCTCAGTATCGACAATTGCGGGATTCCAGGTACCGGTAATTCCATTGTTTGATGTAGTGACCAAAGTGGGAACAGAATTTCCGGAACAAATGGTAAGGCTAGTGCCAAAGTCAAATGTTGTTGATACAATCGGATTTACCGTCACAGTCAATGTGGCACTA
>JBPPMM010000594.1:0-3507 GCA_051306075.1 Chitinophagaceae bacterium | reverse complement strand
GTATTTCATGATATTCATAAAAACCCGGTAAAGTCTGATGTGTTTAAAGGAACAGATGCATGGGATAATACTAACAGGGATTGCATAATCGGTATCGGGGGCGGCGCTGCGTTGGATGTGGCAAGAGCCATTGCCTTACGCATAAACCACCGCGAAGATCTTTTTAAATATGATGACCTTATCGGAGGTGATGTATATGTAACCAATGAGGTTCCTCATTTTATTACCATTCCCACTACCGCGGGAACAGGTAGTGAGGTTGGCAGAAGTGCGATTATCTCAGACGACGAAACGCATCAAAAAAAGATTTTGTTTTCGCCAAAACTGCTGGCAAAGATTGTTTTTGCCGATCCGGAATTAACAATGGAACTTCCTCCTTTTATTACCGCCGCAACAGGGATGGATGCACTTACTCATAATATGGAGGCCTTCCTTGCTAAAAACCCGCACCCGATCTGTGATGGCATTGCACTTGAAGGCATCGCCCTCATTAAAGATTCGATTGAAACGGCAACAAAGAAACCCGATATTCAATCCAGGTGTAAAATGCTGATCGCATCTATGATGGGTGCTATTGCTTTTCAGAAAGGATTGGGAGTAGTACATTCATTAGCGCATCCTCTTTCATCCTTATTGGATACGCACCATGGTTTGGACAATGCTGTCAATATTCCCTATGGAATGAAATTTAATATTGCTGGATTTGAAGAAAAGTTCCGTCGCATTGCTAAAACTTTGGATTTAAAAGAAGAGACGGGAGAGGCTGTTGCCAATTATTTATTTAACCTTAATTCTTCTCTTAATATACCGCATAGGTTGAGAGACCTGCAGGTAAAAGAAGAACATTTAGATACACTTGCCGACCTGGCCTTTGCCGATTTTGCACATCCCAATAATCCAAAACCGGTAAGCCGTGATGATTTCAGAAAACTTTATGCTGAGGCCTTATAACGATCGTTACCATAACGATAAACTCTAAAAAAAATATACGGCTTCCATTTATAAAAAATTAAAAATTGAAGATAGGCCTTACATATACGGGTGACCAGCGAAAGCATAAATTTTATGTGGACTGGCTAATGGGAAATGAACAGATGGAAATCATTAAACTTTCCGATGAAGAAAATAACTATGACGCTATAAAAAGTTGTGATGCTCTTGTTTTGTCGGGGGGAACTGATGTAAACCCTGAATTTACCGGCCACCCTTTAGATTATCCAAACAGACCTGATGTTTGGGAACCCAAAAGAGATGTTTTTGAAAAATCGCTGTTCGAATTTGCCTTGCAACATTCTTTGCCAATTTTAGGCATATGCCGTGGATTGCAATTGGTTAATGTTTTGCAAAACGGAAAGCTTATTAACGATCTGAACCACTTCAACGAAAAACATAATAAGGTAGAAAACATAGATAAAGAACATACAGTTAAGATTATTGAAAACAGCCTCCTGCATGAAATTGTGAAGGTGAAAGAGGGTGCCGTAAACAGTGCTCATCACCAGGCTATTGAGGTATTGGGCAAAGACCTGATGATAAACAGCCTGGCAGATGATGGCACAATTGAAGGATTAGAATGGGAAGATAAAAATAGGAAGCCGGTAATGTTATGCATTCAATGGCACCCTGAAAGAATGTTTCAGTCTTTGAACTCGCCTTTTGCAATAAATGTCAGAAATTGGTTTATTGAAGAAACCCGAAAATCAATAGCAGCAAAAAGATGAAAATTACAAACCCTGCAACCGAACAACTCATCTGTGAAGTGACAGAAGACAACCAGGAAACTATAAAAGAAAAATTTCATTTATTGCAAAAAGGCCAGAAGCAATGGGCTGAAGTTCCTATAAAAAAAAGGATAGAGTGCATAGAGCAATTTTATTTGCTGCTGGAAAAAAACAAGGAAGAATTGGCAAAAACCTTAACTGGCGAAATGGGAAAACCAATTCAACAATCCATCAACGAAATAAATGGAGCCAGAAACCGTATTCAATATTTTATTGAAAACGCCGCAAAATGGCTCGCGGAAGAATGGATAACGACGGAAGGAACAACCAGAGAAAAAATATGTTATGAGCCACTCGGCGTCATTGCCAACATATCTGCCTGGAACTATCCTTACCTGGTAGGAGTTAATGTTTTTATTCCGGCACTGATTGCTGGAAATGCCGTATTGTATAAACCTTCAGAATATGCGACAGGCACCGGCCAGGAAATTCAGCGGTTGCTATACCTGTCAGGAATCCCCGAAAATGTTTTTCAAACGGCAATTGGCAAAGGCGATGTGGGTGATATATTGCTTCAACTGCCTTTGAATGGTTATTTCTTTACAGGCAGTTATCGTACAGGAAAATACATAACAGAGAAAGTAGCTTCTAAATTAGTTCCTTGTCAATTGGAATTAGGTGGAAAAGATCCCTTGTATGTCATGGATGATATCTCGGACATAGATAAAGTAGCAGCTGCAGCACTGGAAGGTGTAGTTTACAATAATGGCCAGAGCTGCTGTGCAGTAGAAAGAATTTATGTTCATGAAAAAATACATGACCATTTTGTAAAGGCTTTTGCAGCACAAGCTAAAAAATTGGTAGTTGGCAATCCGTTGGATCCAACGACTGAGATTGGCCCACTAAGCCGAAAGGAACAAAAAACATTTTTAATGGACCAGATCAAAGATGCACTGGATAAAGGAGCTGAATTATTAACAGGAGCTGAGGAAATAAAGGGTGCGGGATATTATATAAATCCCGCAGTGCTTGTCAACGTTAACCACACAATGAAGATCATGAAAGAAGAATCTTTCGGTCCTGTAATTGGAATTCAAAAAGTAAAAGATGACCAGGAGGCTTTGCACTTAATGCAGGATACTGAATATGGGCTCACCGCAGCCATTTATTCTGAAAGTTTTGACCGGGCTGAATCCTTAATGAACCAAATGAACACCGGAACCGTTTATTGGAACTGTTGTGATCGGGTAAGCGCCAACTTGCCCTGGTCTGGTCGGAAAAATTCAGGGTTAGGAGTTACGCTTTCTTACCAGGGCATCCGTGCTTTCGTGCAACCGAAGGCATATCATCTGAGAAGCTCGTAATCAGATTCCTGAACTTTATTTTCTGAAAATTATTTATTGATTTTGATTGAAGAAAAAGATACTGAACCTGGTGAAATTTTTTGCCCTGTAATTTCATGAATTTTATCCAAATATTTTTTCGCCAGGTTTTTATTACCGATTTTTTCAGCTGCCTTTGCGGCACCCATAAGACTATTGAGCCGGTTAGGCCGTTTTTTTAAATTTGATTCATACATATCAAGAGCCTTTAATGGCTCATTCATTTGCATTAACATATCCGCCAGTAGTTCCCGGGCTGGCAATACCTCTCCCGGCGTTACAGGATGCTTTTCTGTTTTGTCTTCCATATCAGCAGCAAGCGACATTTTATCCAGGGCTTCTTTTGTCTTACCTTCTGATAACAATATCCATGCTTCTGCTGCTTTTAATTGTATATCCACCTG
>JBPPMM010000479.1:0-2251 GCA_051306075.1 Chitinophagaceae bacterium | reverse complement strand
GCTGTACTCGGACCCTGTCATGCTGAAGAAGTAGCAGCGGAAAAATTGTCGTACCTGACTTTTTCCGGATTGAATGTGCTCGTGGCTTCAGAAATAGCCTCCTTTTTCTCAAACAGCTATATCAATACGGTTATCAATCATGATATACTGGGAGTGCAGTATGCGGCCGTGCTTAAAAATATTTATGCTTTAGGAGCCGGAATCGCTCATGGTTTGGATTATGGTGACAATTTTCAGAGTGTTTATATTGCCAACAGTGCAGATGAGATGGCGGGATTCCTTAAAGAATTCGGAGCAGAGCATATTGTAGTAGGAGAGCATGAAGCGGAAGATCCGGTTACCCATCGCCGGTCACCTAACTATGCTGCTTCAGTGTACCTTGGCGATCTGCTTGTAACTTGTTATTCTTTATACAGCCGCAACCGAACTTTCGGCAATATGATTGGGAAAGGCTATTCTGTAAAGGCAGCAAAACTTGAACTGAACATGGTGGCAGAAGGTTACAATGCAGCTAAATGTATATTTAATATTAATAAGTCTGTAAATGCTCCCATGCCAATAGCAGAAACTATTTACAAAATATTATGGAAAAGCATTCCACCTGCTGAGGGATTTAAAAGCATTGAAGATATATTGGTGTGATTTTTTGGATTTGACGGTTAAATCAGGGCTAACGATTTTAATCATAATATTTTTCCACAACTCTGCACTCATCTAAAAATCAGAAACCATAAAACACATCATTATATAAAAAACAAATCGGCCGTTATTCCATCTGCAAATAATTTTCCCTGCCGGGTCAATTGCAATACTTGGTTTTGCCTTTTCATTTGCCCTTTTTGAATATATTTTCTGCTTTTCGCCATCATATTTTCTGCTTCCATTCCTTTAAGCCTTGAAAGATCAAGGCCATCTGATGTTCGCAATGATATCATAATATATTCGTTGAGTTTTTGCAATTCGGTCAATGTCTCTTTCTCGAAGGGGACAATTCCATTTTCAATGGAGCGGATATAAGAATTATTGTTAGCAATATTCCACCACCTTGAATTTCCATCGAAGGAATGAGCGGAAGGGCCCAGTCCGAGATATTTTTTCCCCTGCCAGTAGGAAGAATTATGCCGGCTTCTAAAACCAGGTTTCGCAAAATTCGAAATTTCGTAATGCTCATATCCTGTTTTCTCTGCCCATTGCATCAGTAATAAAAATTGTTCAGATTGCTTTTCGGGGTCAATGTCAGGTTCCTTTTTCTGCTGTATACGTTTTTGCAGCGGTGTTTTTGGTTCTACAGTTAATGCATAGCAGGATAAGTGCGGAATCCTCAATAAACCGGCTTTCTCTAAATTTTGTTCCCATTTCCCATTGGTTAGCTCAGGAGTGCCATATATCAGATCAATGGTTATATTTTCAAAGCTCTTAATGGCCATTTTTAAGCTATCAATTGCTTGTTTCGCGTTGTGAGCCCGGTTCATCCAAACAAGGTCTTCTTCAAAAAAACTTTGAACGCCTATGCTAAGCCGGTTGATGCCCGCTTCTTGCCAATCTTTTATTTTTTCATGTGTAATATCATCCGGATTAGCTTCAAGTGTAATTTCAGCGGATGGCATTACGGGAAAGAATGCACGAATCTCTTGAAGAACCATCCGAATTTCCTCTTTTGCTAATAAACTGGGGGTGCCTCCTCCAAAATAAATGGTTTCTATGCTTTCTCCCTGAAATAAATGCTGCTGCAATTTGATCTCTTTCAATAAAGCAGATATAAATTCGTTTTTATACCGCAAAGAAGTAGAAAAATGAAAATTGCAATAATGGCAGGCTTTTTTGCAAAAAGGTATATGAATGTAAATGCCGCTCAATCCGGTTTGTGATTTATTGAATATTTTTACCCCTCTTCATGGTGACGGGGCCAGGACCTATGATTTTATTTAGACTGCAAATATCGGTTCTTGTTTTCTTGTTGACCAGTAGTAATGCTGCAGGTCAGAATAATTATCCACTTCATATCCGGTGTGTTGATAAAGATTCTTCTTTTATTTTTTCTGATCTGGGTCTCAAATCCATATTTGCTACCCGCAATGACTGCGTGGCCTATATTAACCAATTACAAGGTTATCTGCAAACGAAAGGATTTGTAACCGCATCACTCGATAGCGTGAAATTTGATTCCGCGGCTGCCGCTATAGTTTTATTCGCCGGATCAAAATACGAATGGGCCCAACTGGATACAAAGCAAATAGATCCTGTGGTACTG
>JBPPMM010000429.1:0-5908 GCA_051306075.1 Chitinophagaceae bacterium | reverse complement strand
ACCATATTTTTGATGAAACCCTTCGCCAATAATACGATCATTATGTACTAATATGGCACCCACCATAGGGTTGGGAGAAACATAGCCACAACCCTCTAGAGCTAGTTGCAGGCATCGGAGCATATATAATTCCGGGGTCGACAATTTAAAATTATAATTGAACCTGCAAATATAAAAGATTCCCAGTGCCCCGCCTTTTGAAGTACAAAGCTTAAATCCTCTGATTATGCGAGAAATGAAATTCGCCGGGCATAAAGGAAAGAAAAATTCAACTAGCTTGTTGCAGGAGCACAGGTCTATATTCGTATGTTTGTTGGCATGACAATACAGGAGGCAGACAGGTATATTATAAACCAGATAGCAAATATCTATGGGAAAGAAGAAGCTCAAAATATCAGCAATTTGATAATGGAACACCTGACCGGCCATAATAAAACCAATCTCCTTTTAAACAGGCAAACAAAAATAGCTGCTGAACAAAAAATTCAACTTGATCATTACCTCCCCCGCTTATTAAACCACGAACCCGTTCAATATATTTTGAATGAGGCATGGTTTTGCGGATTAAAATTATATGTAGACAAAAATGTATTGATTCCAAGACCGGAAACTGAAGAACTTGCAGATTGGGTTATTACTGATTACCTGACTTATAAGAGATCGGGTAAATTATTGAAGCAAGAGGATCATATACTGGATATAGGCAGTGGTAGTGGCTGCCTCCCTTTAGCTATAAAAAAAAAATTACCCGAACTTAAAATTTGGAGTTGCGATATAAGTCCTGCTGCTTTAGATGTTGCTAAACAAAACAGTATTCACCTGGGTATTCCTGTTCAGTTTTTTGAACTCAATGTTTTAGATAAGGAGCAAACGGATAATTTACCAACCTTTGATATAATTGTCAGCAATCCTCCTTATATCGCGGAAATAGAAAAAGGAAGTATGCAGAAGAATGTTTTGGATTTTGAACCTGCGGCTGCACTTTTCGTTCCCGACAAAGATCCCCTCATTTTTTATAAGGCCATCGCTGATTTTGGAAAAACTCATTTAGCAAAAAAGGGAATGATCTACATCGAGATAAATGAACGTGCTGCAAGAAAGACAGGGGCCATTTTCCAATCCATCGGCTATAATACTGAAATAAGAAAAGATATGCAGGGTAAAGAAAGAATGCTGAAAGCCTGGTTTTAATTAATGCGGGTGTATTCGATTTTACTTTCCACTGTAGTTCCGGAAATAAAATTTACAACCACCAATTTATCCCGGGTAAGCGTTTCCACTTTTTGTAATGCTGATCGTGCAATATTACCATACGGGTCAGCCTGGTACTGCAATTTCAATACATTGGATTCCCTGTTGTAAATATAAGTTCCGCTTCCACCCGGCACATCAGTAAATTTATGAAATTGCTCTCCGGGTTCAAAAGTCACCACTTCAGGAAAACGTAAATTGCTAACCCAACCATCCCGCTCCGTATATACGGATGCAGACATCCACTTTCCAACTATTACAGGAACAGAATCTTTTTTACATGAAGAAGAAAAAAATAAAAGAAAGATAAAAAGGGGTATGATGTTTTTATAGCTCACAGGGATTGGATTTGTAAAAGCAAAATACAAAATACAACCATAGGTAGCAAAGGAAATTACGATAGGAAATATACGCTACTGCATTTATGAATTTCAAATTGGATGATTTCCCCTGAAATCCACTTGTATTGATATGAAAAGAAAAGGGAAAAAGGCAATTAATTCAAAATAAAAATGGGTTATCGCACATTGGCCACTACTTTGGCGCCGGCTCTTTTTGCGGATTGCATAACACGGAATACCTCACCATAATAGGAAATGGTATCCGCATTAATAACTACGGAGGGTGTATCAACAATCAATCTTACACGTTCAACCTCTTTTTTTATAAAACTGTCAATAAGAATTAGCGGCACTTCTTTTTGACCAATGTAAAATTTCTGATCCTTATCAATTGACACCACAATATTCTGTTTTGACTTTGTATCCTTTGATCCCCTGGGATTATTTACTTTAATCACATTAGGATTGGCCATGGTTGAAATGATCAGAAAGAACATCAGTAATATAAAAATGATGTCATTCAACGAGTCTGTAAATACCTCCGATTCCTGGGTTAAACTTTTTCTAAGATTCATGTTCCGCTTTTATTACTTGGTAGGTTCCTGTAAGACATCAAGAAAGTCTGCTGCTGAAACTTCCATTTTATTAGCTGTTCGTGTAATCTGCGCATGAAGGTAATTATAACAGAGAAAAGCAATTAAACCAATGACCAATCCGGCGATAGATGTAATCAGCTTGGTATAAATTCCCTGCGAAATATTGGCCAGTTGCACTTCATTTTCCTGGTGTATCCTGGAAAACAGTTGCATCAGTCCCATCAGCGTTCCCACAAATCCAAAAATGGGTGCTGCCCTTGATACAACGGAAAGAAGGGTCATGTTTTTTTCAAGCTTATACATTTCCAGTTGCCCCACATTATCCATACTGCTTTCAATTGCATCGATGGGTTTACCAATTCGCTGAATACCCTTATCAATTATCCGGGCTACAGGGTTATAAGTATTCTTTGCAAAACTTCTGGCCGATGAAATATTCCCGGTCACAATATGATCCCGGATGATGTTCATAAAATTATCATCGATTTTAGAAGCATTACGGATGGCGATATAGCGCTCAGCAAAAACATATACTGTCATAAGAAGCATAACACCCAGGGGAATCATAATCCATCCCCCCATATAGATCAAATCAAAAAAGCTTATTGTTTCGCCGGGTTTCGTATTGGCAACCTGTTGCGCCGCCTGGTTTAGGGTATCACCGATCTGTAAAAGGTCAAACATAGATTATTTACTTTAATAGGTAAAAGTATGAAAGGAAGCATACATCTATTTGCTTATATTATCAACAGGTCTTAATAAATGCCATGTCCGTTACTTTTCACACGAATGAACGAAAAAAAAGATAGCACGTTGTATAAACGTATAAAGTTTTGGAGTTCTTTAACAGGAAGGTATGTCTCAAAAAATGAAAAGAGATCAAACAGCCTGACAGGGCCTGTTAAATCTCTTTGCTAATAAATATTTTCAAATCAGCTTCCGGCCTGTTTTACCATCAGTGCTTGTATTTGCTTCATCGTTTTTTCCATTCCATCGGCACTGCCATCAAGAAAGATGACATTTCCTTTTCCATATTCCGCAAAATTTTTCACCGCTTCAGTCCACATGCTAAAAAGAATCACATTCGTATCCAGGTTAGCTTGTTTCATTTGCTCGGCAGCTTCTGTCATTCCTTTTGCTACTTCCTGGCGAAATAAAGCAACGCCCTGTCCACGCAGCTGGGCCGCTGTTCTTTCTGCTTCTGCTGATATTTTTATTGAATTACCTTCTGCTTCGGCTGCTTTAGTTTTTGTGATCAACAGTGCCTGTCCTTCATTTTCCGCAGCTGCTTTAAGATTATTTGATGCTACCACTTTACTCATGGAACCAAGAATAACCTTATCAAAAGTGATATCATTGATCTGCAGATCCAGCAGGTGGTATCCCCAATCTTCCAGTGTGTGATCAATTTCTACTTTTACATATTCAACAATTTCCCTGCGTAATCCCAGTACTTCGGCCTGTTTCTTTGTAGCTACAAAAGAACGGATATTGCCTTCAATTGTCCTTACTAAGGCCTGCATCAAATCCTTGTCGCTAATAAATTTGAAAGCCACTTTCTTGATCGTTTCTTCATTTGCATTCTGAACAGCAAATAACATCATCACTTTAAAATATACATTGGCCTGGTCTTGTGTTACCGCCTGGAATTCCAATTCGACTGAGCGGTTCTGAATGGATAATTTTTTATAAATCTGTTCTATAACAGGAATTTTAAAACGAAGACCCGGACCGGCGATCCTGCGGTATTTTCCAAACATGGTCACCACAGCAATAGTACCCTGGTTCACCGTATATAATCCACTGAAAAAAATAATGATCAAAAGGATGATCCACCAATTAGATAAAAAAAATTGTACAATATCCATTTCAAATATGATTTAGAGCTAAAGATAAGGGAAATGAAAAATCATAAATATTATTCACGGATATACACCAGCACTTCAACTCTTCGGTTTCGCTGGCGACCCTGGGGCGTATTATTATCAGCAACCGGCCTCGTTTCTCCCCAGGCCCTTGCCACTATCCTGCCCGGTTTTACAAAGGCACGGCCGGCAAAATAATTTAATACCGTTTGCACCCTTGCCGCCGAAAGGCGGTTATTTAATTCATCGGACCCTGCATTGTCTGTATGCCCCTCTACCACTACAGAATCAACTTTTTTCCCAACCACTTTCATACAAAAACTATCCAATAACCTATAACTATTTTTTTCCAATTCTGCCTTACCTGTAGCAAATAATACTTCCTGCAAAATGAGGGTGTCAATGCGGATTATTTTGTTTGGCTCCAATACGAGAGGTGTGAGCTGGTAATTCTTGCGATAGCGAATATTCCGCATCAGGTGTTCATGCCTTTCATCCTGATCATATATATCAGCCATGGTGGTTTGCCAGTCATCGCAATATTTTTCATTTGGATTTAAAGGAATAACGGATACATTATCTACAAAAACAAAAAAGCGGTTTTCCCTTTCAATTCCCGTAGGCCCGGTAATATCCCTTTTCGAAAAATTAGCAATAGTTATAAAGGCTTCATCGCCCAAAGCTGTATAATTCATTATTACTTTTTGCCAGCTACTGTCTTTTTTGAAAGAGGTTTTTGTATCCGCCAGGTAATAGGAAGGAGTGATCGTTTGCAGCACCCTTTTATCGTACAATATATCGGTAGAGGAAAAATAAACACCAATGCTATCCAAAATGGGATGAGGAGATTTAATAAAGAATTCCACCTGGTAGTGGTTGCCTTTTCTCAGGCCGCAAAGCAACTGCGATCTGATGAATGTTCTTTTATATGCTTTCCTGTCCCGGCCCGCCTCTACGGACATGCAGTGCGTACCCTGGTAGGCTATGTTCGGGTCTTTAAAGTAATTGTTGAAAACATCATCGTTGATCAACCAGGCTTCCGGCGCACAGTTCACTTTATATTCGGTACATATATTTTCTTCCTCAAAACCTCCGTTAAGCAGCAAGTTTTGTGAAAACAAATAAGAAGTTATCAACTGGAAAGAAATGGTAAATACCAATTTCATTATTAAAGAAGTGGAAGGTTTGTGTTTTAAACAATTTAAATTTACGCAAAGACACCCATCCATCAGAAGAAGAAATAAACCAGAATATTTTATGCTTTTTCCTCCCAAATCTGCACCAAATGTACCATTGTTTCCACAGCCTTGTTCATATCCTGTACACTGATAAACTCCAATTTGGAATGAATGGCTTGCTCACCGGCAAATAAATTGGGGCAAGGTAATCCCATAAAAGATAAACGGCTGCCGTCCGTTCCGCCACGAATACTTTCCATCTTAAGTGTAATACCTGCCCTTGCGATTGCCTCTTTTGCATATTCTGCAACCTGGGGATTTCTATCCAAAATTTCTTTCATATTGCGGTATTGTTCGGACACTATGAATTCAAACCTGGCTTTTGGTTGCGCCCTTACCGTTTCTTCTATCAGGGTTCTTAAAAAGTCCTCTTTCTTTTTTAAACCGGGTGTCTCAAAATCGCGGATGATAAAATCGATACTGCACTTCTCTGCCATTCCTTCAACTCTTACCGGATGGATAAAGCCTCTCTTCCCTTCTGTACTTTCCGGCGATAAGCGGTCTTTTGGTAAAGAATCAAGTATGTGTCCGGCGATTTTCATTGCATTGATCATTTTTCCTTTTGCATAACCCGGGTGAGCGATGACGCCATGAATAATGACCTGTACCCCGTCTGC
>JBPPMM010000389.1:0-18055 GCA_051306075.1 Chitinophagaceae bacterium | reverse complement strand
TTATTAATTCTGACCACCGGCTTTAAACAAATTCAATTACCCGAAATTTGAAAATTATTAATACAACAAAAAATGTTACCCCGCTATAAAGCTTTTTTATTCGATCTTAACGGAACCATGATAAATGATATGTCCTATCATATTGAAGCATGGCATAACGTAATGAATGATCTGGGAGCCAATATGAGCATGGAGAAAATGAAAAAAGAATGTTATGGTAAAAATGCTGAAATACTGGAACGAGTATTTCCCGGGCGTTTTAGTATGGAAGAAAAAAATAAGATCGGACTTGCAAAAGAAAAGCAATACCAGGAAGACTATCGGCCGAAGTTGAAATTAATTAATGGGCTGGATGATTTTTTGGAAAAAACTAAAAAGGCCGGAATAAAAATGGCAATCGGTACGGCTGCCATTATGTACAATGTAGACTTTGTAATAGACGGATTGGGTATCAGGCACTATTTTGAAGCATTGGTAAGCGCCGACCATGTAGCACAAAGCAAACCAGATCCTGAAACATGGCTCACTTGCGCTGAAAAATTAGGAGTTCCCGTAGCAGAATGTCTTGTATTTGAAGATGTACCCAAAGGTGTGGAATCCGCGCAACGGGCAGGCATGGATTGTGTGGTGATAACTACATTGCATAAAAAAGAAGAGTTTGCAGATTTTCACAATATAGTGGCCTTTATAAACCATTATGATGAAATAGAATTATAATACCGTTATGCAACCCATAATAGAAATTCTCCCTGTTTTATCATTAAAGGATAAAGCAATGGAATATTTTGTGGGAATGCGTGTAGGTTGCTAATTAACCAAATCATTTTTTTAAAAACTAATAAGAAAACAGTTCGCTAATTACCTGATATTGAAAACCGCACAGTAGATTTATAATTTTACTTTATGAAATAAGACTAATTAAAAGCAGAACTTAATATGACAAAATACCAAAATCAGGCAAGATTACTGGCGGCCGTAGATTGTATCATCTTTGGATTTGATGGTGAAACCATAAATCTTTTATTAATCCACCGGGGGTTTGAACCAGAAAAAAACAAATGGAGCCTGATGGGCGGTTTTGTACAGCGGAATGAAAGTTCAGATGAAGCCGCTAACCGGATTCTAAAAAGCTTAACCGGGTTGGAAGGAGTTTACCTGGAACAATTACAAACATTTAGTCATCCGGACCGGGATCCTATTGAAAGAACTATATCCATTGCCTATTTTGCCCTAATAGATACTCATAAGTATGAAAAACAATTGACAGATGAATATCATCCTGAATGGTTTCCATTAAGTAAAATTCCAAACCTTATATTCGATCATAAAGAAATGGTAAGACAGGCAAAAGAAAAGATCAGGTACAAAGCCGCACACCATCCACTATTGTTTGAATTATTACCTCCCAAATTTACTCTTCCGCAGTTGCAAACATTATATGAATCAGTATTTGAAACAACCTTTGATAAAAGGAATTTCAGCCGCAAAGTTTTATCAACAAAACTTCTTATAAAACAGGGAGACAAAGACAGAGCCGGTTCAAAAAAAGGAGCTTTCTATTTTAAGCTGAATAAGAAAAATTATAACGCCAATTTGCAGGCCTTTTTAAATATAATTCCCAACTCCCACCTTCTTTAATTCCCGGATTCTCTTTTTTTTGAAAAAAGAATTTTTTATTTGATTCAATACGTGTTATTTTGACACTAATTACTTGCTGTAATGAATATGTTAATCGTTATAAAAATAACTTTCAAGAAAGCTGGCGATGTATCAGCTTCCATGGTTATTCCATGGCTTACCCGGAAATCTCGCAACTACTTTTTTTATTTATCAAGATGGTCAACAGGTAGGTCATGTAATTATAAAATATAAGTTATATTTCATTACACATGGGGTCCGACTTTGTACCTATATTGCTGTTCTGCTGATTCACGATGAGGGCATTTTATGTGGCTTTTACAGACCTGGTCGTTTCGAAATACTTTGCAATAATGGAAATATTGGATGGAAAGTCAATGTATACTTACCTGGATAATCATATAAAATAATTTTTATGGTACCCACTGACAAATATGTTATAGGTGTTGATTATGGTTCTGATTCCGTCAGAACAATCATAGCTGATGCTTCAAATGGCAATGAAGTAGCTGCTGCTGTGTTCCATTATCCCCGCTGGAAAGAACAGTTGTATTGTGATGCAGGCGAAAATCTTTTCAGGCAACATCCCTTAGATTATACTGAAGGCCTTGAAGAAACCATAAAACAATGTATAGCACAGGCCGGACCTTCAATAGTTTCCAATATTAAAGCGTTATCTGTTGATACCACAGGCTCAACACCTGTAGCCGTTGATAAAACAGGCACCCCCCTTTCTTTGTTGCCGGAATTTAAAAATAATCCCGACGCCATGTTTGTACTTTGGAAGGATCATACAGCTGTGGGTGAGGCAGCGGAAATTAACGAGCATGCCAAAAAATTTGATATAAATTATTTGCAATTTGTCGGAGGCATCTATTCATCAGAATGGTTCTGGGCCAAACTGTTGCACGTATTGCGAAATAATGAACAAGTAAAAAAATCCATTTATTCTTTTGTTGAACATTGTGACTGGATACCCTTTTTATTAACAGGTGGGACTGATGTTCATCAAATGAAAAGAGGTGTCTGTTCAGCCGGTCATAAAATATTGTGGGCTGAAGAATGGGGAGGCCTGCCGCCTGATGAATTCTTTACTTCATTAGATCCATTACTGCAGGGTTTTACAGAAAGGCTATTTAAGAAAACGTATACTTCGGATAAAGCTGCGGGAATTATCAGCCAGGAATGGGCTTCTCGTCTTGGGTTACCGGCTGATGTCATCATCGGAGTTGGGGCTTTTGATGCACATATGGGTGCTGTTGGCGGCCAGATAGAACCCTATCATTTAAGCAAAGTGATGGGAACATCTACCTGTGATATGTTAGTGGCACCAATCAGTGAAGTGGGCGACACTCTGGTTAATGGTATTTGCGGGCAGGTACCCGGGTCTATTATTCCCGGTATGATGGGTATGGAAGCAGGTCAGTCTGCTTTTGGAGATTGTTATGCATGGTTTAAAAAATTATTGATATGGCCTTTACAAAATATACTTTCTAAAACCTCTCTTTTAAGTGCAGATACAGTACAAAAATTAATTGATGAAACTACTGATAAACTAATTCCAGAATTGAGCCGGCAGGCTTCTCTCTTGCCTTTGCAAGAAAATAGTGAACTGGCAGTTGACTGGTTTAATGGAAGAAGAACACCAGATGCCAACCAATTATTAACAGCCTCCATTACGGGATTGGATTTAGGTAGTGATGCACCAAAAGTTTTCAGGGCTATTGTTGAATCTACATGCTTTGGAGCCAAAGCTATTGCAGACCGTTTTGTGGAACAGGGCATTCCTGTAAAAGGACTGATAGGTCTCGGCGGAGTGGCAAGAAAATCACCATTTATCATGCAGATGATGGCGGATGTGATGAATATGCCTATTCGTATTCACCGGTCTGAACAAACCTGTGCCCTTGGAGCAGCTATGTTTGCCGCCACAGCCGCAGGTATATATGACAAAGTGGAGGATGCTATGAATGCTATGGGTCAGGGTTTTGATACAGAATATTTTCCTGACCAGGATAAAGTTTCCATTTATCAAAATCGCTACCTGAAGTATAAACAACTCGGCGCTTTTTTGCAACAACAAACAAACGAAGAATTACCTCCAGTAAATAGTGTATTGGAACAACCATTTCATCTGTAAATTCACCATTCACTTTTCAACACTACCTAAATAATACCAGTTTTATAAAAACCATGAGTCGTTATTTACATATAAAACAGGAAGCTTTTGATGCTAATATGCAATTACCAAAACTTGGTCTCGTCCTGTTTACATTTGGTAATGTAAGTGCTGCCGACAGAAGTTTAGGTCTCTTTGCTATTAAACCCAGCGGGGTCCCTTATGAAGAATTGTCGCCAGATAAAATGGTCATTGTTGATTTTGACGGCAATACCGTGGAAGGATCTTTACGGCCATCTTCCGATACAAAAACACATGCTGTTTTATATAAGCATTGGGATAAAATAGGTGGAATCGTTCATACACATTCTACCTACGCTACTGCCTGGGCTCAATCACAAAGAGATATTCCCATCTTTGGTACTACCCACGCTGATCATAACACGGTTGATATTCCCTGCGCCCCGCCGATGAGCGATGAAATGATCAAAGGAGATTATGAATACCAAACCGGATTCCAGATCATGGATTGTTTAAAAGAAAAAGGAATTAATTATGAAGAAGTGGAAATGATACTGGTTGGTAATCATGCTCCATTCACCTGGGGCAAAACGGCCGCCAAAGCAGTTTACAACAGTGCTGTACTGGAACAGGTAGCCCATATGGCTTTATTAACTGAACAAATTAATTCAGATGCCCCTCGTTTAAAAGATGCATTAATAAAAAAACATTTTGAGCGTAAACATGGTCCGGATTCTTACTATGGACAATAGAATTTATTATTTTTAAAAAAGCTGTATGAAAAAACAAATTCAATTAATTGCACCTCTTCTTTTCCTTTTTTTTGCCGCCTGCAAAAACAACAATAGCAACAAATCTGGTGAACATCTTTCATCTGAAAAAAAATTCAGTATCGCTGAAGCTCCTTTTGGAAAATTAGAGGGTGAAGCCATTACAAAATATACATTGACCAACCCTAACGGTGTTCAGGTAAGTATTATTAACTATGGAGGAACTATAACCGAAATCCTGGCGCCTGATAAATCAGGTGAATTGGGAAATGTAGTACTCAGTTTTGATTCACTAAGCGGATTTTTACAAACCGGCAATCCCTACTTTGGTTCATTGGTAGGCCGGTATGGAAACCGCATTGCCAAAGCCAGATTTTCATTGGATGGAAAAACGTACAATTTAGCAGCCAATAATAACGGAAACAGTTTGCACGGTGGCATTAAAGGATTTGACAAAGTAATATGGAAAGCGGATAAAATTTCCGGCGACAGCAGTCTGCAATTGACTTATTTAAGTAAAGATGGTGAAGAAGGTTACCCGGGGAATCTTTCCGTATTGGTTGTTTACTCCCTTAGTTCTGATAATGCTTTAAAAATTGACTACACGGCTACAACAGATAAAGCCACCCCAATTAATCTCACTAACCATGCCTATTTTAATTTATCAGCTGGTAAAGATTCAACTGTATTGGATCACCAGGTAATGATTAACGCAGACAAGTTTACTGAAGTAAACGACAACCTGATCCCCACGGGAAAATTACCGGATGTAAAAGGGGGGCCAATGGATTTCACCAATGAAAAATCAATCGGTCGGGATATCGGACAGGTAAAAGGAGGATATGATCATAATTGGGTACTGAATAAAAATGGAAATGAATTATCTAAAGCAGCTACCGTGTATCAGCAAAGCAGTGGCCGCCTGATGGAAGTATGGACTACGGAACCAGGCATTCAATTTTATACAGGAAACTTTTTAAATGGCAGTTTAACTAATACAAAAGGTGGAGCAAAATATATTAAACATGCAGGGCTTTGCCTGGAAACACAGCATTTCCCTGACAGTCCAAATCAACCTGCATTTCCTTCTGCAATTTTAAAACCAGGAGAAACATACCATCAACAAACCATATACAAATTTTCCACTCAATAACCGCTACAACTATAGCTATATGAAAAATTACATTCTTTCTTGCCTGTTCTTTATTTGTACAGCGGTGATCGCCCAAACAAAAGATTATGCAGTGCAGGCTGTTGATTTTACCCAGGTAAAATTAAATGACAAGTTCTGGTTGCCCCGGATTGAGACAAACAGACTGGTTACAATTCCGGCTTCATTTGAAAGATGTGAAAATACCGGAAGGGTAAAGAATTTTGTGATGGCGGCTGAAAAAAATGGTAAGTTCTGCACGGTCTTCCCATTTGACGACACAGATATTTATAAAACAATTGAGGGGGCTTCTTTTTCATTAGCAGTGTATCCTGATGCTAAGTTGGAAGCCTATGTTGATTCTCTTATCAATATTATTGGTAAAGCTCAGGAACCTGATGGTTATTTATACACCGCCCGTACAATCGATCCGGCCAATCCACATTCCTGGGCCGGACAAGTAAGATGGGAAAAGGAAAGAGAGTTAAGTCATGAATTATATAATGCCGGTCATTTATACGAGGCGGCAGCGGCCCATTTCTTAGCTACCAAAAAAAGAAACCTGCTTAACATTGCATTAAAAAATGCTGACCTGGTATGTTCTGTATTCGGTCCAGGAAAATTACATGTTGCCCCCGGCCATGAAATAGTTGAAATGGGGCTGGTAAAACTTTATCGCCTTACAGGAAAAGCTGAGTATTTGTCAACTGCAAAGTTTTTCATTGAAGAAAGAGGGCACTACAAAGGTTATGATGCAAAAAGTAGTGACCCCTGGAAAAATGGTGCTTATTGGCAGGATGAGAAACCCATTGTGAACCAGGATGAAGCTGTTGGCCATGCGGTAAGAGCCGGATATTTATATGCTGCAGTTGCCGATGTAGCTGCATTGACAGGCGATGATAGTTTATTACGGGCTATAGATAAAATATGGGAGAACGTAGTTGAAAAGAAAATGTATGTACAGGGAGGAGTGGGTGCTATCGGAAGCGGAGAACGTTATGGAAATAATTATGAATTACCTAATGCAACCGCTTACAACGAAACTTGTGCCGCCATCTCTAACGTTTATTGGAATCACCGCATGTTCCTGCTGCACGGCGATTCGAAATATATTGATGTATTGGAAAAGATTTTATATAATGGTTTGATATCAGGTATTGGGCTTGATGGGAAATCTTTTTTTTACACCAATGCCATGCAGATCAGAAATAGTTATTCCCACAAAGACATGGAGGCTTCCCGGTCCGGATGGTTTGAATGCTCCTGTTGCCCTACCAATCTTGCGCGGTTGATCCCTTCTGTGCCGGGTTATATATATGGCTTGAAAGAAGACAATATCTATGCTAATTTATTTATAGCCGGAAACGCAACAATGGCGATCGGTAAAAAGAAAATAAATATCATTCAGGAGAATAACTACCCATGGGATGGTAACTTATCGTTTACCATCAATCCTTCCACCCCACTTGCATTTAACCTGCTTGTGCGTATTCCCGGATGGGCGCAAAACCAGGCCATACCTTCTTCCTTATATCAATTTGAACACAATAGCTCATTACCCGTTTCAATTAAGCTGAACGGACAGCCTGTTCAATACGATATGCAAAATGGATACGCTGTTATTCACAGAACCTGGAAAAAGAATGATAAAATAGAAATCATTTTACCGATGGAAGTAAGAACAGTGAAAGCCAATGAAAAAATTCAGGATGATTTAGGCAAGGTAGCCTTGCAGCGTGGACCCATCATTTATTGTGCAGAATGGGTCGATAATAATGGAAAGACCAGCAACCTGGTACTGCCGCCGGGTACCTCATTTTCCTACGAATACAAACCGGACCTGCTGAATGGCGTCTCTTTATTGTCAGCAGAAGTGCCTGCCATTATTGTTGCGGATAATAAAGTAAGCACAGTTAAGCAATCGTTTACTGCCATACCTTATTTTGGCTGGGCTAACAGGGGAAAGGGCGAAATGAATATTTGGTTTCCACAGGAAGTCAAGGATGTGGAATTATTAACTCATTAGAAGAAAAGTAATTTATAAGCAAGAAAAAAAGAAACAATGATCAACCTAAAATCTTTGGAAGTATGGTTTGTTACAGGCAGCCAGCATTTATATGGAGAAGAAACATTGAAACAGGTAGCCGGCCATTCACAGGAAATCGCTTCCTTCTTTCATGACCTCGATGGCATTCCTGTCAATGTAATTTTTAAACCCGTATTAAAGTCTACAGAAGAAATTCTGACACTTTGCCAGGAAGCCAATAATAGTAAAAATTGTATTGGTATCATCACCTGGATGCACACGTTTTCACCGGCCAAAATGTGGATCAGTGGATTAAAGATTTTACAAAAACCATTGCTACACCTCCATACCCAGTTTAATCGTGATATTCCCTGGGGTGAAATAGATATGGATTTTATGAATCTCAATCAATCGGCACACGGTGACCGGGAGTTTGGTTTTATTATGTCCCGCATGCGACTGGAAAGAAAAGTGGTGGTGGGCCACTGGCAGCATGAAAAGGTAATACACCATATAAGTGTGTGGATGCGCACAGCCGCTGCGTGGCACGACTGGCAGGGAGCTAAGTTTGTTCGCTTTGGTGATAATATGCGGTATGTAGCCGTTACTGATGGTGATAAAGTGGAAGCCGAAATGAAATTTGGATATTCAGTCAACACCCATGGTATTGGTGACCTGGTGAAAGTGATCAATGAAGTTACGGACAGCAGTATAGATGAACTGGTAAAAGAATATGCAGACCGATATAATGTTGTTGCTGTCTTACGCAAAGGTGGAGACAAGCAGGCATCATTACGGGACGCAGCGAGAATAGAAATCGGATTACGCAATTTTTTGGTAGCCGGAAATTTCAAAGGCTTCACCGATACATTTGAAGATCTGCATGGCATGACGCAATTGCCCGGGATAGCCGTCCAACGGTTGATGGCCCAAGGATATGGCTTTGGAGGAGAAGGCGATTGGAAAACAGCTGCATTGGTAAGAGCAATGAAAGTAATGGGCAACGGATTACCCGGAGGTAATTCTTTTATGGAAGACTACACTTATCACTTTGAACCGCATAATGAATTAGTACTGGGTTCACATATGCTGGAGATATGTGAAAGTATAGCGGTGAGCAAACCATCCTGCGAAATACATCCGCTGGGAATTGGCGGCAAAGCCGATCCCGTACGGTTAGTTTTCAATGTAGCCGGTGGTGCGGCGCTCAATGCTTCAATTATTGATATGGGCAATCGTTTTCGTTTATTAGTAAATAATGTAACGGCCGTAACACCAAAATTCGATTTGCCCAAATTGCCGGTGGCAAGAGTTTTATGGAAACCTCATCCTAATATGCATGACGCACTTGCTGCCTGGATCTATGCAGGTGGCGCCCATCATACATGCTATAGCCAGAATCTTACTTCGGAATATCTGCAAGACTTTGCCGATATGGCCGGAATAGAATTTATTCTTATTGATAAGCATACCCGCCTGCAACAGTTAAGAAATGAATTGAAATGGAATGAAACAGCCTATAATAAATATTAAATTTATTTAGCCTGAATTAACAGCCGCCATGCGTTGGCCATCACGCACCTGGTCTGCTGAAAGCCTGTAAGGCCACTGGTTTCATTGGTCTCGCTATATGTTTGCCACTCCTAATTTGGCATAAAACAGGTTTGCAACCTCTAACCGGACTCATTAATTTCACATCAGGAAGACGAAATACAATTTATTGACATCATTCTGAATGTTCATTTTAAGTCTTCACAAATGATTTGCCCCACTTTGCTTCCACATGCTTACGATGCTCGCCATTTCCGATTGTAATCCATAAAATTTGTTTTAACATTTTTTATAACCCTTTAAACTTTAACTCATGAAAAACGTTTTGATTAAAACCAGAATCTTTGCAATCGCATTAACAGCTACTATCGCTACTTCTTTTTATTCCCCGGTACAGGCCAGTGATGAAAAGAAAGAAATCCCTGTTGAATTAAAATTCTTAGGTATTGTGGAAGAATATCCTGTCTTCCAGTTAAATTTCAGCGGAGCTGAAGAAGAGGAGTATACCATCATTATTCGTGATGAATTTTCAAACGTACTGTACAAGGACAAAATAAAGGCTGTGAATTTTTCAAGGAATTTTACACTGAAAATTGAGGGCCTGGAAAATACCGACATCCGGTTTGAAATCTTAAGTAAGAAAGGAGATTCACGGATTGTTTATGCAGTCTGTAAAAAATTGCATACCACGGAAGACCTGCTTATCACCCAGGTAAAATAAAATTGCAGCAAAGATTTGTTCATAAAGCAGTACGCCGTAGTAGCCGGTGTACTGCTTTATCTGTTTGCTAAAGCTAAAATTATCGAAGGAAAGATGCTGACAGGAAAGAGCTTTTCAGTGCAGGCAAAGCCAGTGAATTCAAATAAGAAAATTATTCTTTCGAAAAATTCACCAACTGCCAATAGGCTATTTTAGGATTCAAGTCTTTGTCAAAAAGTAAAGGATAATCTTTTCTGCCTCTTACGGGAAAATTATCCAGCCAGCTATGCCGGTCTGAAATATTCCAGAAAGTTACACCGGTTAATACCTGTTTGTATTTTCTAAAAGCTTCGAAACACATCTTATACATTTCGATTTGCCGGCTCTCCTTCTCCGGAGTAAAAGTGGTATCATAATCTCCGGCCTTCCGGTCTCTTGATTCATGCTCTTTGGGATAAACGGAGATATCCAGCTCAGTGATTTGAAGTTGCAAACCCAATTCAGCAAAACGTGAGAGGGTACTGTCTAATTGGGTTTCTGTTGGTTCATTGATGGCCCAGTGACCCTGGAGTCCCACTCCATGTATAGGTACACCGGCCTCCTTCAAACTCTTTACCATTTTAAAAATTTTTTCTCTCTTGCTGGCATTGATCTCGTTGTAATCGTTATAAAACAACAAAGCTTTGGGGTCTGCTTCATGGGCATATTGAAAAGCCCTGGTCACAAATTCTTCACCGCATATCTGGTAAAATAAGGAGGGCCTGAAGTATTCATCTTTTTTATCTGAGATGGCTTCATTCACCACATCCCATGCATAAATAACATCCTTATACCTGTTTACAACGGTTGTAATATGATCTTTCAATCGCTTTAGTAAAACTTCTTTCGTTACCTGCTTACCGGTTGCAGAATCGGTAAAAAACCAGCCCGGGGCCTGGCTGTGCCAGCATAAGGTATGGCCACGAAGTTTTAAATTATTTCTCCTGGCGAATGCAGCAATGGAATCCGCATCTTTCCAGTAATATTCATTTTCTTTCGGATGTATAGGACCCATTTTCATAGCGTTCTCCGGCGTCATGCTGTTAAACTGTTGCCGGATCAGGGAAGCTTCGTCTGTTTTTAAAGCCCTGGGTGATACCGCAACACCTATGGCGAAATAATCATTATAATAATCTTTAAGGCCTTTAGTGCTATCGATATTTGAAACCTCAGCGGTTTTTATGTTTTTCTGACTATTACCACAGGAAAGTAATGCTATGGAGCATGTAATGCCTAACAATAAAAAAAGCTTGTTCATTTTACTACCTTTTAAATGAATAGATCTAAAAGCATAACTCCTATTAATCCCAAAACAGATATTATGATCTCCATAACGGTCCAGGATAAAAATGTTTGTTTAAGTGTCAGGCTAAAAAATTCTTTAAACATCCAGAAACCGGAATCATTAATATGCGAGCCAAACACACTGCCTGCTCCTACTGCAAGTACCATTAACTCCGGAGATGCAACACCCGTAGCTACCAAAGGTGACACGATCCCTGCTGCTGTGATGCCCGCTACCGTAGCCGAACCAATCGTTACTCTCAGCAAAGCGGTGATGATCCATGCAAATATTAGTGGCGGCATTTGCCACTTACTGCTGAATGAGGCGATATAATCTCCGGTGCCACTATCCGTTAATACCTGTTTAAATACTCCACCTGCTGTGATGATCAGCAATATCATCGCAATACCCGAAATGGCATCACCCAGCCATTTCATAATGGTTTCCATGGGATAGTTATTTCGCAATCCAAAAAAATAGATAGCTGCAAATACTGAAAGGAGTAAGGCAATAGTAGAATCGCCAATAAAGGAAAAAAATATTCTGAGAACGGATCCTTCGGGTAAGAATTGGTTTGCAGCCACGGCGAATGAAATCAGGAGCACAGGTAACAATGCAATGGAAAAACTCGGAAATACACCAGGAAGTATTCTATCCGCCGGCAATTCTTCCGAAGTAAAAATGGAACTCAATTTTGTTTTTATTCCCTGTAACAATTTACCAAGTAATGGGCCAGCAATGACGACTATTGGAATCGCCAGCATCAATCCGTAAATAAGAACCAAACCCATATCTGCCCGGAACGCATTGACTAAAACAACAGGGCCCGGATGAGGCGGAAGAAAACAATGAGTGGTGCTGAGCGATGCAGCCATTGGAACGGCGATGTACAATAATGGAAGCCCGGTTTTTTTTGCCAGGGTAAAAACCAGCGGAACCAAAATCACAAAACCGGCATTGTAATAAAGAGGGATACCAATTAAAAAGCCGGTGAGCAAAACAGCCCATTGAATATTTTTCTGGCCAAAACTTTTTATCAGTGTAGATGATATTTGTTCCGCAGCACCACTTACTTCTAATATTTTTCCCAGAATAGCACCAAGGCAAATGATCAATGCCAATCCACCCAGCGTACTGCCCACTCCCTTTTCAATAGACTTCAATAAATCAATAGGCTGCATGCCAAGAAATAACCCGGCTACAATGGCAACGATCAATAAAGATAAAAACGGGCTTAACTTTTTTACCGTTAAAAAAACCTGCAGGGCAATAGCAAATAAAATGATGAGGAATGTCATGAATTATTTTACGCTATTGATTAAAGTACCTATCGGATCAATAGTGATTTTTATTTCGTCCCCGCTTTGTAAAGTAAAATCATGACCGGGAACAATCCCTGTTCCTGTCATTATAAGAGCCCCATGAGGAAAAGAGCATTCTCTATAAACAAAAGAAACCAGTTCTTCCGGTGTTCTTTTCATTTGGTTGAGCGCCACATTACCTTCAAATACCCTGGCGCCATTTCTGTTGATTTCAAGTTGAATGAGGGTAGTTCCATCAAGCGGTTTTTGAGTAATCAAAATACAGGGACCCACAGCAGCACAGGCATCATAGGTTTTAGCCTGCGGAAGATATAATGGATTTTCTCCTTCAATACTTCGGCTGCTCATATCATTGCCAATGGTATATCCTATTATTTTCCCTGACGAGGTAACGGCTAATGTCAATTCCGGTTCCGGTACATCCCAAGTGGAGTCCTTTCGGATATTGACCTTTGCCTGGTGCCCCACGATACGATGAGCAGTTGATTTAAAAAAAACTTCTGGTCTTTCCGCTTCATACACTTTTTCATAAAAATCCGCACCTCCTGATGATTTAGATTCTTCCTGCCTTCCTACTTTACTCCGCAGGTAAGTAACTCCGCAGGCCCAAAGCTCCTGGTTACCGACAGGCGGTAATATGTCATCGTGTACATTTCCAGTCTCAGCGAGGGATGGGAGCAACTTTTCAATCTTTCCAAAAATGTTATCATCATTTATAAACTCATCCCAGTCCATATCTTTTAACAACCAGGACTTATTTTCTTTTTCTATTATGATACCCTTTTTTGTTTTATACACTTTCATCCGAAATTATTTTATATGTTTTTTCTGATCACTGGAAATAAGCTGGTAATATATCATGAGGTTTTCAATCCCTCATTTTCAAACGGAGTAAATACATATCATTAGTTATAAATATTGTTTTTTCGTCGGGTGATAAAGCCACGTTGGAAGACGATTCTTCCAACTTTATTTTACCCAAAGGTTTCCCTTCGCTATTAAAAATCCAAACTCCGCCTGGCCCGGTGGCAAATACATTTCCATTTTTATCAATTTTAAATCCGTCGGGTAAACCCTTTACTGATTTGTCGTGGCCAGAAGCAGAATAAAATATTCTGCCATTAACTAAAGCATCTCCGCTAATATCATATATATACCAATTGGGTTTGTGCGGATCCGAACAAGCAACAAGTAATTTGTTTTCTCCGGGAAATAAAGCAATGCCGTTTGGCCGGGTAATGCTATCGGTCAATAAAATAACCTGTCCGTTTGTTTTTACTTTGTAAACGCCGTTGAAAGGAATCTCTTTTGAAGGATCATCATCGTTCTGAGCAGGCAAGCCATATGGCGGGTCTGTAAAAAACAATTCCCCGGATTTATTATAAACAGCATCATTAGGGCTGCTGAAACGTTTACCATTATACTTATCTGCGATGGTTATAAATTTCGGTTCAGGTTTATCAAGAGGCGCATCCATCCTGGCCATCTGGCGGTTACCGTGCTGGCATAAAACCAGGTTGCCATCTTTATCAAGCGTCAACCCATTACTTCCGGCTTCTTTACTTTCGGAAGTAGTACCAGTAAAGCCTGATGGTGTAAGATAAATTTCTTTACCTTTTTCCTCCGTCCATTTATAAATTGTGTTTGCAGGCACATCGGAAAAAATAAGCATATTATGTTTTTCAATCCACAATGGACCTTCACTCCAATCAAACCCATCCGCAATTATTTCCGGGCTTGCGGTAGAAGAAATGATATTATTCAATGCTGAATCGTATCGCTCTATGGTACCCATAGTTTTATAATTTTCATTTTGCGGTTTTTCTTTTTGTTCCGGGTTATTGCAACCCAGCGTGAATGCAGATAAAGTAATGATAAATAAGTTCCTCATATCCGAATTATTTTTAGTTGAAAAAAATTTCAAAATTTTATTTTCTGCTCCGAAAATATAAAATAGCGAGCTCTTAGTGTGAATCCCTTGTAACCAAAGAACCGGAACTTCCCTGGAGAAAATCCAGGTCGGCCCCTTTATCGGCTCCCATTACATGCTTTACATAAAGGCTTACATATCCCCTTTCCGATGCCATTTTCGGTGGCGTCCAGTTTTGCTTTCTTTTTTTCAATTCTTCATCCGACACTTCCAAATGGAGTTTGCGTTGAGAAACATCCAGTTCAATCATATCTCCGTTTTGCACCAATGCTAAATTGCCACCGATCGCAGACTCAGGTGACACATGTAATACGGCAGTTCCGTATGCGGTACCGCTCATTCTACCATCTGATATACGAACCATGTCCGTGATTCCCTTTTGTAATATTTTTTTTGGTAAGGCCATATTGCCCACTTCCGCCATTCCGGGATAACCAACCGGTCCCACGTATTTCAATACCATCACACAGTTTTCATCAATGTCCAGGTCAGGAAGGTCGATCCTGGCGTGATAATCTTCTATGCTTTCAAATACCACAGCCCGGCCTCGGTGTTTCATTAAAGAAGGTGTAGCAGCAGATGGTTTCATCACGGCTCCATTTTCTGCCAGGTTTCCTTTTACCACTACGCATCCACCTTCTGCTATCAATGGATTATTATAAGGAGCAATCACTTCTCCGTTATAGCAGGTGGTTGATCCTTTTATGTTTTCTTGATGATTTTTCCCGGTTACCGTTATTACATTCTTATGCAAATGATCTCTTAATTCATTCAATATAACCGGCAACCCTCCAGCATAATAAAAGTCTTCCATCAAAAATTTTCCTGAAGGCATCAGGTTTAATAATAAAGGAATTTTACTGCCCAATTCATCAAAATCTTCCAGGTTCAATTTCACGCCTATCCTTCCGGCAATTGCGGTGAGATGTATAATAAAATTAGACGAACCTCCTACAGCGGCATTTGTTTTAATTGCATTTTCAAAAGCTTCCCTGGTCAATATTTTATCAATGGTTAAATTTTCTTTTACCATTTCCACAATCCTTCTTCCACTAAGTTGCGCTAAAACTTTTTTCCTTGAATCGGCAGCAGGAATAGCGGCCGCACCTGATAGTGTAAGGCCTAATGATTCTACCATGCAAGCCATAGTGGAGGCGGTGCCCATCGTCATGCAATGACCTACGCTTCTGCTCATACAGCTTTCGGCAACGTTGCATTCTTCCTGTGTCATTTTTCCCGTCTTCATATCCTCATCAAACTTCCACACATGCGTACCCGAACCAATATCGCCTCCTTTATATTTTCCATTCAGCATAGGACCACCGGGGACTACGATTGTTGGCAGGTTTACACTAGCCGCACCCATTACTGTTGATGGCGTGGTCTTGTCACAACCTGTTAATAATACCACACCGTCAATCGGGTTACCACGAATAGACTCCTCCGTGTCCATGCTTGCCAGGTTGCGGAAAAGCATGGCAGTTGGCTTCAATAAAGTTTCGCCAAGTGACATAATGGGAAATTCTAATGGAAATCCTCCCGCTTCATATACACCCCGTTTCACCATATCGGCTATCCCGCGTAAGTGTGCATTGCAGGGAGTTAATTCGCTCCAGGTATTACAAATGCCAATGACGGGACGACCATCAAATAAGTCTGGCGGCATGCCCTGGTTCTTCATCCAGCTTCTGTATATGATTCCGTCTTTATCTTTTCTTCCGAACCAATCGTGACTTCTTAATTTTTTTTGCATAATTGCATGTTTTTCTTTTCAGTCAGGAAACAAATACGCCAGAATAAAGTAACCGGGAGAAAAAACTTTTTTACCGTATAATCTCAAATTGAAAACGCAGCAAAAAAATTGATCCTGTTGACCTTTTTATTATTCTATTAATTCTTAAAATTGATTGATTGCATTTTATTTAATTCCTGACATCAGTAAATAAAACAAGGCAACCCGAAGGAATAAAGAAAAGACCCGTTGTAAAAACAAAAGGTCTTATTGGTTATAAAAACAACTGTTGCATAAAAATTTTATGGTTTATCCCACCAAACCCTGGTACTTAATTTATCCGGTCCCAGGCTTGAAATAGCTGCATTTACATTTTCTGAATTTACAGATAGTTCAGAGGTAGGATAAGTAAGACGTCTTATAAAAGTACCGTTTGGCACATCCGGATTATTAGGCTGTCCGTATGGATTTGGTGTTAATAGGGGAAACCCGCTTCTTCTAAAATTCGCAAAGGCTTCTGGCCCGTTTAAAAAAGAGGCGATCCAGTATTGTGTATTGATTTGTTCTAATTCGGTTCCCGGCAAAAGCGGATTAGCTGCAACATAAGCATCGCGGGCAGCTGCGGGCACTGTAGAGGCTACATCATATGTGGCCATTTGATCCATATGTGATTTGATTCCATCAGCAAAATATTGAGCAGCGGAACCTGTCGTTATCCAACCCCTGAAGTTCGCCTCCGCAAGTAATAATTGCGTTTGGGCGGCAGTCACAAAAAACATAGGTGCCGTATTTTTGGCCACCCTGCGGCGGTCAACCTGGCTATAATCATAAAAGCTTGCGAGCCCATCTGCACTGGCCCTGGCCACTATCGTGCCGTTATCAAATCCGATAGGCATTCCAATTTGATCCGCAGGATTGGTGGTACCAATTGCTACTGTTTGGGCCGGACCTGAAGTAGCTCCCTTATACCTTATAGCAATGGCTGATAAGCGGGGGTCGTTTGTATTTTTTAACTGATCAACAAAAGGTTTGGCTAAATAAAAATTAGCAGCCTCCGTTGTGTTTAGCATATTACCGATAGGCTGAACAAAATTTGCATCATGCCTCATATAAGCATTATCCGCGTTGTTCAGAATAACGCCACCGGCTACGGCAGCCTGAACAGTTGACTGAGCTTTAGTAGCATCAATTTTACTTAACCTCATTCCTGCTCTCAGCAATAATGAATAACCAAATTTTTTCCATTTGTCGATGTTTCCGGCGTATAAAACATCCGAGACTTCGATGGTTCCCGCAGCGCTTAATGCCGCGGATGCCTCAGTTAATTCCTGGATGATTTTTGGATAAATATCCTGCTGATTATCATATTTTGGGAAGAATACCTGATCAGAATAACCGGCCCCCCCTTCCGTATAAGGGATGCTGCCATATTCGTCTGTCAGTATCATAAACGCATACGCCTGAATAATGCGGGCCATATTATAGAGGTTGCTTCTGGCCGGTACACCCTTTGTTTTTACGATTGCGTCATGAGTGTATTTAATAACATTTTGGTAATAGCTGGCCCATATCCCCGGCAAATCCCGGCTATCCTGGTTAAAATTTGCTCCCGCCAGGACACCCCCATTGGGTGTAACGATCTGCTGAACAATTCCAATATCAAACAGCACTGACCTTGTTGGAAAGGAAACATTGATTACCGCATTGTTTAATAGCAGAGCCGGATCAATAGAAGTTGCGCTGGTTTTGTTTTTATTTAATTGCTCCAATCC
>JBPPMM010000387.1:0-16157 GCA_051306075.1 Chitinophagaceae bacterium | reverse complement strand
ATTGTACAAATGGTGCCCGCCTGCTGGTGTTATCTGAAAGCCTGCCGAAATAACCTTTACTTAAACCCGCAGTTGCCTCCGCCACTCCTTCAAGTATCCCGATCAATACAATTGAAAAGCCTATACTTTTCAGGTAAATAGGCATGACCGGGTATAACATTTCGCTTGCCGTATCTGTGAGCAAACTGACAATGGATAAGACCCAGATCGTTTTGGTAATATATTTCAAGATTGAAAGGGCGTAATTAATTATTTTTTTTCATATACTTTTTCACCACCTGAAA
This sequence comes from Chitinophagaceae bacterium, assembly GCA_051306075.1. Taxonomy (GTDB): domain Bacteria; phylum Bacteroidota; class Bacteroidia; order Chitinophagales; family Chitinophagaceae; genus Terrimonas_B. The sequence goes on along the minus strand of JBPPMM010000387.1, from coordinate 15,873 downwards.
ATGTTTTCAAAACTTTTATTTGAAGTAGCTCAGAATCCTTTGCCTGCATCAGGTCTTTATCAAGAATGACAAAATCTGCCATTTTTCCTGGTTCAAGACTTCCTTTTTCCTTTTCTTCAAAATTTGCTTTCGCTGCCCAAATGGTCATACCGCGAAGTGCTTCCTGCCGCGTTAATGCATTCTCTGTGTGATAACCGCCTTCGGGCCAGCCCTTCTCATCTTTGCGGACTACTGCAGCATAAAAGGTTTTAAAGGGTGATATATCTTCTACAGGAAAGTCCGTGCCCAGTGGTAACCATCCATTTTGCTTTAATAATTGTTTATAGGCGTAGGCACCCGTTACTCGTTCATTCCCCAAACGATCAGCTGCCCAATACATATCACTGGTAGCATGGGTGGGTTGTACAGAAGGAATAATCGAATTTTCTCCGAATAATTTAAAATCATTTTCATTTATAACCTGTGCATGTTCTATTCGCCATCTCAAATCATTTGGGCCATTCAGGTATTTTGAATAAATATTGAGCATGGTTCTGTTTCCACTATCGCCAATAGCATGGGTACACATTTGAAAATTCTTTTGAAATATCCAGGCCGCCACCGAATCAAAATGTTCCCTGTTGCTTAATAAAAAACCAAAATGCCCGGGCTTATCATTATAGGGTTGCAACAGGCAGGCTCCTCTTGATCCTAATGCGCCATCACCATACACTTTAAAACTTCTTACATGCAGGCGATCCGTTTTTATAATGCCTTTTTTCTCCAGGTAATCAAAATTAGATTTGGAATCACTGAGCATGATATACATTCTCATTTTCAAATCACCTTTCTCCTGCAATTCTTTAATTCTTTCAACGTCATCAGCATTTATCCCGCAATCATCAACTGTAGTTAAACCAACAGCAAAACAATTATTTTGTGCTGCAAGTAATGCTTTGTTGAATTGTTCTCTGGATGGCAAAGGAATTTTATTTGAAACAAGATCAATGGCATTATCAATAAGAATTCCCGTTAATCTTCCTTCTTTCACATCCACTTCCCCGCCTGTCAATTCCAAACCTGGATTTATTCCTGAGATATCGAATGCTTTTTGATTAGCTACAGCGGCATGTCCGTCAATTCTTGTTAAAAGAACAGGCCGGTCAGGAAATAATTTATTCAGTTCTTCATTGGTGGGAAAATCTTTTTGCTTCCAGTCATTCTGGTCCCAACCTCTGCCTATTAGCCATTGATTTTTTTCCAATCGTTTTTCAAAATCTTCCAGGAGTTGAATTATTTCTTCCCAATTAGTGGTGCCCACAAGGTTGGCTTCCTGCAAGCCCAATCCATATGCTGCAAAATGGGCATGGGCATCTATGAATCCCGGATATATAAAACCGCCCCTTGCATTTAATTTATTTTTTGCAGAATATTTTCTTTCAATTTCTGCCAGTGTTCCCACTGCAATTATCTTTCCGTCATTCCAGGCCATAGCGCTGGCTTTGGAAAAAGAAGAATCTACCGTATAGATAGTAGTATTATATATTAACCAATCGGCTTTTTGTTGTTGCGAGCAGGAAAATAAGAAGAGAGCAGAAGAAATTAAAAGAATGGATAAACGCATATTGCGGTCATTAATTTTTTAGACGGATCATGTCAATTATGTCATTGCAAAAATTGTCCCTGTATATATTCAGCTACGCTGGCCAGTGATTTTGTTTGTTCAAACACGGCTAACTGGCGATCAGCTCCTGTACCCTTTTCCAGCATTTTATGTACAAAAGCTACCCGGTGACGACTACCCAGGTGATCAAGGACAGGGTCCAGGAAATCAAGCAGCTCATAGATTAGTGCCCTCGTGTTCACTTCCTCTTCTTTTCCAAAATCGATCATATATCCATCAACACCATACCTGCTGGCTCTCCATTTATTTTCATTGACCAGGGCGCGGGAATATTGGATGAAATTGAGATTTTTTGAGCGCAGCATATAAATACGGGCACAGATGGCCTGGAATAAAGCAGCAATGGTTATCGTTTCATCAACCGTCATCGGAATATCGCAAATGCGAAACTCAACCGTATTAAAAAAAGGATGTACGCGAAGGTCCCACCATATCTTTTTCGCATTATCAATGCAATTTGTTTTGATCAGCAATTTTACATAGTTGTCATATGCTTCTATGCTTTCAAATGCATCCGGGATACCTGTGCGGGGAAATTTATCAAATACTTTGGTACGAAATGATTTATAACCCGTCATTCTTCCTTCCCAGAAAGGCGAGTTGGTACTAAGTGCGAAAATATGCGGCAGGAAATAACGGGTGGAGTTGGCAATATGATTGGCCATCTCCCGGGTTTGCATACCCACATGTACATGCAGACCAAAGATGAGATTGCTGCGGGCGGCTTCCTGTAGTTCATTTACAATTTCGTTATAGCGGGCATGATCTGTTATCAACTGGCTTTCCCAATGGCTGAAAGGGTGTGTACCGGATGCGCCCATGGTCAGGTTAAGGCTGCCTGCTATCTCCGAAATTGTCTTTCGCAGCAGGGATACATCGGCAAAAGCTTCATCCGCATCGGCACATATATCCGTGCCTACTTCTACTACGGCCTGGTGCATTTCAGCTTTTACTTTGTCTTTTATCACCTTCTGTCCTTCCACCACAATCTTCTGTTCATGGCTCTTTAATTCCTTTGTTACAGGATCCATTACCATATATTCTTCTTCTACGCCAAGGGTAAAGGTTTTATAATTTAATATCATAACAATTATTAGGTAAAAATTTCTTTCATATCAATGACCAATCCGGGAATGGATGCACTATAAATTTTATCTTTCCCGGAATACAATGTCGCTCCCGGATATTTGCCAAATTCATTCAATATAAAAACAGCAAGGCTTTCCTCTTCAGGGTAAACGATCAGGTATTCTTTTACTCCTGCTTCTTCATATAATTCAAATTTCAGTTTTACTTCTTTATGAGAATTACCGGGAGATAAAATTTCAATCACCAGGTCCGGTGCCCCGCAACAACCCCTTGTATCAATCTTAGATTCGTCGCAAACAACAGAAATATCTGGTTGAACTACGGTGGTAACTTCGGTGTCTTTCTTATGATTTTTTGCCGGCAGCCTTACGTCAAAAGGTGCGATGAAAACCTGGCATTTTTGTTTTCCGATAAAAGTTTTCAATGAAAAAAAAAGATTACCTGCTATCACCTGGTGTTTTGTGTTTGGAGCAGATAATTTAAAAATCCTGCCTCGAAAAAGTTCTAATCTTTCCTCAAATTTCCATTGGAGGTAATCGGCATAGGTATAGGAAACAGATGGATCTGGTTCTTCTACTTTTGTGTATTGATCATTATTGGTATCGTATACGGTAAACATTTATACCAAAAGAACTTTTGTGCTACTTCTTTTTACATATTCACCCCAGGTCAGGTTGTCGCTATTGTCGTTGTTGCTTAATGCTTTTTCAATAGCATAATTAGCCGCTGTCTCCACCACCCATTCAAAATTTTCTTCGCCCACGCTGGTTCTTTCCGCATCCGGTGCAGGATTACAAAAATCAATTGCATAAGGAACCCCGTTGCGTAGAGCTAATTCAACCGTATTAAAGTCATAGCCAAGGTATTTATTGACCCGCAATACAATATCAGTCATTTGTTGCAGGCGTTCCGGTGAAGGAGCAAAATCTGCTACATAACGCAGATGGTGAGGATTTCTTGGCTCATATGGCATGATGCGGACATATTTGCCCCCAATGCAATAACAGCGGTAATATTCATCAAATACTATTTCTTCTTGCAGCAACATAACCAGTTGTCCGGTTTCGCTATGTTTTTTAAAAAAATCATCGGCGCTGTCAAGCCGGTATACATGTTTCCATCCGCCGCCTGCAAAAGGTTTCATATAGGCGGGAAATCCCACATAACTAAAAATACTATCCCAGTCCATAGGATAGGCAAGATTGCTGAATGAATCATCCGTAGTATCCTGGGGTAAATCCCTGGAAGGAATGATTGCTGTTTTTGGTACAGGTACATCCAGTTTTGTCATCAGGCAATTATTGAAATACTTGTCATCCGCACTCCACCAAAAAGGGTTATTAATAACTGCAGTGCCGGTAACAGCTGCATTTTTCAACCATGTTCTGTAAAAAGGAACATCCTGCGAAATGCGATCAATAATCACGGAATAGCCACAATGCACACCCTGCATGGCCTTGTCAATAAGAACCGGCTCTGCAGATATATCATGCACATTCTTACTATTTACTCTTGCTACAAATGCTTCGGGGAAAGAGCGTTCTTTACCGTGCAGGATTCCGATTTTTTTCATAAACAATTTTTTGAAATTATAAATTGATTTGGGGCTATTTGTGAATGGCTGGCAGGTAAAAGGGATAGCCTTTACCAAATTTATTTTTTCGACAGCACATAAACAAATTAATAAATGGCTTGCGCGGCGATGTAATGCATGATTAAATTATTATTCCGGTGTATATTCTTATTTTTGAAATTATGCAGATGGTAAATGTGTCAGGTATTGTGATAGAAAGCAGATCGATGTTATCAGTATTCCTGGGCCGGGAGGTCAAAATTGATTTTTACATACCAAAAAATGCAGCTGATTTTTCTGAAATGAGCCTGTTGCTGATTAATGATGGTCAGAATATGAAAGAACTGGGGCTGACGGATATCCTTCAAAATTTATATAATGAGGATTCAATATCACCTTTAGTTTGTGCTGCTATCCATGCCGGTGCCTACCGTAAAATGGAATATGGAGTTGCTTCACAAGCTGACTATGCGGGCCGGGGCGCAAAGGCTGGAAATTATTCATCCTTTGTACTCCGGGAATTGCTTCCCTTTATAAGGGATACATATAAACTGATCACATTCAAAGAGCGGGCTTTTGCAGGTTTTTCACTGGGGGCACTGATGGCAATGGACATAGTATTCCATCATCCTGAAAAATTTTCAAAGGCCGGTTTGTTTTCAGGCTCTTTCTGGTGGCGAAGTGTAGACCAGGCAGATAAAAATTATGATGATAGCCTGCATCGGATCATTCACCAGGAAATAAAAAATGGAAATTATAACCGAGGAATGAAATTCTTTTTTCAATGCGGTAATAAAGATGAAACAGAAGATCGAAATAATAATGGCATTATCGACTCCATAGATGATACATTGGATCTGATAAAAGAATTGATCGCAAAGGGCTACCGTGAAAAAGACATTCATTACATGGGAATTCCCGACGGCGAGCATGATTTTGCAACCTGGGGTAAAGCTTTTCCTGAATTTTTGGAATGGGGATGGGGGAAAAGGAAACTAAAAAGTGAAAAGTAAGATCAATGATTTAATATCAGAAGCCGGACTTTCCCCTCTATCTTTCCTGGCGGTTGGTGGAATATAAATACTAACTCCTTTCAAATTTTATTTATTGATTGATCTGACCAGTAGTACACTGGAGACAGTTCATCTTATAAGAGTAACAAAACCTTTTAGAAAAATTTTTTTACCTGTATAATCTATTCCTTTCACCATCCACACATAAGCCCCGGTAGCCTGGGGCTGCCCCTGGAAATTTCCGTTCCACCCTTTACCCAAATTGTTTGTTGTAAAAATCATTTGCCCCCACCGGTTAAATATCCTGAAGTATTCAACTTGCAGAATGCCGGCGGTTATTAATCGCAGCTGGTCATTCCTGCCATCACCATTTGGTGTAAATGCAGTTGGAATAAAGATGTTAGGAGAGCCTTTATAAACCGTGACGGATAACGAAGCAGTGTCCGTACAGCCGGCTTCATTCTTTACTGTAACCGTATAGGAAATTTTATCGACAGGAAATGGAACAACTGCCACAGGATTGAATATATCCGCTTTAGATAAATAGTCTGGCGGATCCCATGTATAAAAACCTCCGCCCTTTGCTTGTAATTGCAGGGGTTGGTGCATCACAACAGATGTATCATTACCTGCAAAGGCATTTACTTTTGGCAATACATACACAATAACCGTATCTGTGGCTGGCTTAGGGCATCCCTGCGGATCAATGGCTGATAATATAAACTGAGTGGTTTGCGTAAGCGTTGCAGAGGGGAATAATAAATTTGCATTTAATAAAATTTGCGAGGGTGACCAGTCGAATCTTTGAGCACTGGTGTAACCATTTAACTGTACTACAGACTGATAGCAAATAGTGGTGTCTTTTCCTGCATTTATTTCAGGATAAGGTAGTGCAGCTACCCGGATAATTTTTAATTGATTGCATCCACCCGTCATAGCATTTATTGTAAATGAGGTTGAAGCGGGAACTTTTACGAAGGGAGATTTCACAGAAGGATCCACAAACAAATGAGCGGGGGTCCATGAATAAATTAATGCATCGGAGTTGATCGATAATTGAATTAAATCATTTTGACAAATGATGGCGTCCTTCATTACTGTTAACTGCACCGAATCGGTTACCCTCACCACAACTGAATCTATATTCCGGCAACTTTCATCAGTAAGAAAAGCATAATAAGTGGTTGTTTTGCCGGGAAAGACGAAAGGAGAAGATGATGTTTGATCCGATAAAAAAGCTGTTGGCGTCCATTGGTATTTACCAGGTGCATCTGCGCGGAGTCGCAGTGTATCTCCTTTACAGATCAATGTATCCGTAAATGCTAATTGTAATGGTGGCTTATCTGTAATGATTATTATTTTACTTACAGTATCCACACAACCTTTAGAAGTGGCAACTGTTAACCTTACTAACCTGCTGCCTGCTGAATTAAATTGATAAGCAGGGTTTTGTTGATCGCTGGTATCAGCAAAAGAAACCGGGTCTCCGAAGTTCCATGACCAGGATTGAATGGAACCATATTTCGTATTGGAAGCATCATTGAAAAAAGAAGGTTGTTCTATACAAACTCCCTTATTTGAAAATCCGGCCTTTGTTCCGGGGTACACCCGGGCTATGGATTGAGTACTATCAGAACAGGACTGTCCCCGGTTTATGACCAATTTAATAATATAAATTCCTGTGTCAGGAAATGTATATTCTGGTGATCGCGATGTGGAAGAAAAAGAAATGTTGTTGCGTTCATCAGTTATTTCCCAATATTGCGAACGGATCAAATTATTTTGTACCAGGTTGGTGAGTGTTAATGTTGATGTATTACCACAGAGAAGATATTCGGGCTGTAATACAGCAGAAGCGGATTCACAACCGGTGATTTTTATTTGAAGGTCTTTACGCTGTGTCGCAATAACTTTTCCATTCCTTAATTCATCTACACAGACGGTAACAATATAAATTCCTTCGCCCGGAGCTATGCCCGTTATAAGTCCTGTTGCGGAATTAATTGATATTCGTTGCCCCAGGGGAGAGCTGGCATGGTATCCGTTTCCATATGGTACGGTTGAATAGGGTGGGGCAGTAGGAGGATTTAAATTATCAGCATCAGCTATAGTGCCGGTTTTGAAGGCCTCGCAAAAACGATATTGTAATTGATCTCCATCTGCATCCTGTGCGGCAAAACTGTAACTAAGAGGATGATTTGCACAAACCAATACCAGGTCATTTCCGGTAAATGCTGCACTATTATTAGTCGGGCCATTTATCATATTCTGCGTGCCCGGAATTTCAGCAGTATATGTGGCACCGATATTTCCATAACCGGGCTCAAGATTATTTATGCCTTGTACCCTGTAAATTACCTGGCTGCTTAGTATATATCCTTCTATATTTCCGGGAAGTGTAATAGTGACATTAAAATAACCAACCTCGTAACATACAGCGGGAGGATTTAAAATGCAGGGGTCAAATTGGGATAAACTTAAAATTCTTTTAAAAGCTAACGAAACATTTACATCTTTTATGCTGGCATAGTTTCCCCTGTTAAATACAGATATAATAGTACTATTGTTGATTTCCCTGCCACCGTCACATATACGGTATAATTTAAGAGTGACATCATATGTGTATTCCCCATTAGATACCTTCACAAAAGTATATAGCATTTCACCACCGCTTATATGACCTGCAAAAGCTGTACATGAGAGGATAATGAAAATAAACCCTATCGTAAATCTTTTTCTCAAAAAGCATGTATTAACTACGGATGAGCTTTCACTAAATTTACGATTAACTGATAAAACCTGTTGTCGGAAATTGTACTATGTTTCTGCTGATTTCAGGACCCAGGTACTTGCGGGAAGTATATTATAGAATCAATCAGTATTCTTTTTATTATTGAGTTGACAAGGTTATTGTTTTCAAACGAATGCCCTGGTTAAAACTTCCACCCGATACCAATCAATGGTATTTTATCTTCTTCCGATGCAGCAAAACTAAAAGTAAGGACAAGTCTTCGCAGTGGAGAAATCCAAAAGCCTGCTCCATAACCAGTAAGCCATTTATCGCTGGCGTCACTATCTGACCATATACGGCCCGTATCATAAAAACCTAATAATCCAAGTGAACCGGGGAATAAGTAAGTTTTGAAATTGGTCAATTTGAGTCTTAGCTCAAGATTATTATAAATTTTAGAATGCCCTGCAAAACGGTTTTTACGGTATCCGCGGAGGTTGTCTTCGCTGCCCAGGTATTGGGCCTGATAAAATTCAAAGTCGCCAAAATTATGACCACCACCTGTTCGGTTGGCCAGAACCAGGAAATTTTTGATCAGTGATAAATAAATACTAATACCGGAATTGAGCTGTGTTACCTGGTAATTATTATCCTTTAAGCCGGACAAGTGGCGAACAGAGGTGTGCCAATAAATTCCTTTTTGTGGAATAATTGCGTTATCCCTGGTATCGGCCGTCAATGTAAATTGTCCTCCAAAATAGGATTGCTTTGCAAAGGCAGTTGATGGATCAATACCACTGGATGATACTGACTGCACTATAAAGCGTCCCCTGTTATTTTTGTCTGCAGAATCCATATCATAAAACTGGAATGTTGGGCCAAGTGTCATGATCACTTTTTCAGAAAAATTTTTCCGGAGCAAAAGCGAAATATCTCCTAATCTATACCTGGTCCGGTAATACCGGAATTTCCCGGGTTTTGTTTTGTCGTAGATGGTAGCATTACCAAATCCAAAAAAATTGGTGATAGTCGGAGAATTAATATCTGTTTCAAATAACAGGTCAGAATTTTTACCAAATACGCTGATGAATTCCGCATTGTAGCTGAAGTTAAATGCTTTGCTGGCTAATGCCTGGTTTAGTGTGATGGTATGACTGTTTTTATAGGGTGTTTTCCGGAAGCCATGGCGAATGATCTTCATGTATCCTCCCAGGTAAATCCCATCGTCGGGATTATACCCAACAGAAACAAAAGGAATTATTTGGTTATACTTATAATAAATAGGATCATAAGAATTGACGATGGAGTCATTGGCCATTTTATTCTTAAAAGGCCCTGACAATGTATTATTTCCTCTTTTTTCATCATACACAATAACTCCATCACCTGATGAAGCGGAATTCTTAAATTCATCATTCCCTTTTCCGCCGATGAGGCGGATCTTTATTTTATCATTACTTCCATTGACGAAGAATTTGTCATCTCCGCCAAAGCCATACAGCCTGATCTCTTCTGTATGCTGCGGATCAAAAGTTCTTTCATACATTTTTAAAGAGCTATCTCCGTCCTTACCTAATTTATAAACCTTTAATAATACTGAACCATCATCGTGGCGGGTAATATCAAATAATTCAGTTTTATTACTTGCCAGCACATCCACCTTTTCGCCCAGGAAACGATAATATTCCATTACTTCCTTACTCAAATAATTCCGTCGTTGTTTTAATATGTCACTGATCTTGTTCGCGGAATAATGCTTTATTTCCTTAGGCTGTTGGGCCATTGCATTTTCAATGACACTGTCGGTCATTTGCGATAAAAATTTATCGGCAGCAGATTTCCAATCCTGTTCATTGAGCCCGTTTAAGAAAAAACGGTCGAGGTTTCGGGCGGCAAAATTAAAACGCATTATATTTTTTGCCTGGGGTTTTAGCCCTTCCAGTTGAGGAACCAACCATGGCCATTGTGCAATGTGGGGAACTACACCCTGGTTTACATAAAAGGCCTGGTCCCTGTCTTTTGGTATTGGATAAAACATTTTTCCTTTTTCTTTATCAATGGCACCCCATTCCCATTGTCCTTCATGCCTGTCAAAATCCATTACAAACATATCCAGTATTCTTGCCCGAAGTAATGCTTGCTGATCAACTGAATTATCATTGTCCTCACTTAACTTTTTTACCACATCTTCTGTATCATATCCTTTTTGCACAGTATCGGGAAGTTTTTCCTCTAAATAGGCAAGCAGATTACCAAAATCTTTTCGGAACTCTCCTAATCGCAGATCATCGGGTATAAAAACAAGTTTCACTTTCAGATAGGGTACACCTGCAGCTTCGGCCAGAACAGGCATAGATAACGCAGAATAAGGATAGGAAGCCGAAATGCCATCAGCCACCAGGTCTTTTGCTGCTTCACTCTGCAAGTCACCCGGCAATGTTTTACTTGTTATAAATTTTTGTATGGACCGGAAATTATATTCGTTCCCTTGAGGGTCTACCATTCGTAGAGAGCGGGTCTGTTTTCCGCCGCCCCTTTTTTCAGGTTTTAGTCCGCCTTTTTCGGTAGCCAGGTTTACAACCGGAACACGAATAGGGGTAGTCCATTCTTTCCTGTAGTTAGAACCCATCCAGAATGAACGGGACTTATTGATCCTGAAGTCCGGGGAACCAGCTACCGAAATGGAATCATTGACAGACTGAGCCAGGCAATCGGCTACAGGAAAAATTAATATTAAAAAACCTAACCGTAGTGATTTCATCTGTTGTTGTTTATCGGTTAACCCATAACACCAACTCCCCTGTTTTATTAATTTAAGTTACAATTTTTATAGCGAACAGGAATGGGGTTACAGTAAGCATGGCAACCTAAACAAATGTCGTGCTAATAATAAGGGAGAGGGATGGTGCAAATATTATCTGGAAAAAAATGCGGGAATATTATTTCTGGATATGTTACCGGTTTTACTTTAACTCAGTATATTCCTGTTTTAGCAAACAGGCATTTGCTTTGCAGTCAAACAAAAAAACAGCCATTCATGCAAGGAATCAGACCCTTTTGTCATTTTTTTCTACTGGTTGTTTTATTTGTCCCGGGCACTTCGCTTCACGCACAGATTGACACCGGTAAAAAATTATCTATTGATAGCATTATATTAAGACAGAAGGGGATCATACGCAGACTGGCGCAGAATTTATTATCTGATTCCGCAACGGAAAGTGTGCGGGTGCTGTTACGCAACGATAAACCATTTCAGAGATATGAGGGACGCATTATACGAACAATTAATATTGATGCGTTGGAATTTGGGCCATCAAAAAAAGATACGGCAAATAAAATAAAAAACAGGCTTAGAAAAATTTCTAATGCCATTCATCATAGAACCAGGGATTTTGTGATCCGCAATAATCTCTTTTTTTCCAGCAATGAAAAATTAGTATCCAGTATTTTGGGGGATAATGAACGGCATCTCCGGGATCTTCCCTTTATCCGGGATGCAGCCATCAGGGCGGTGCCGGTAAGTGGAAGCAGAGATTCTGTGGATATAATTGTTGTTACAAATGACGTTCTGTCTATAGGCGGTAGCTTCAGAATTCATAATGCAGAAACCGTATCCCTGGCTTTACGAGAAGATAATTTTGCAGGGTATGGAGACAGGATAAGAGTTCAAAGCCTGGTTGATTTAAAAAGGGCAGAAAAATTTGGATATGGCTTTGATTTCATAAAAAGAAATGTACTGGGATCCTTTGTAAACGGGGAAGCTGGGTTTACAAATTTTGACAAAACAATCAATAACGGAAAACGGGAAGAAAGGGTGGCTTACCTGCGGTTTACGAGGCCAATGGTCAGCCGGTACATGCGATGGACCTACGGATCAGAACTGGAATTGCGTAGAACACAAAATTTTTACAATAGTGATTCTATTTACCTGAGGGATTTAAAATATAAATATAATATAGTGGACGCATGGCTTGCACTAAACATTGATGCCGCCAGGGAGGATAATTATACTGATAAAACCAGGTTGCGCCGGTTAATTGGTTTAAGGGTAGTGCAGAAAAATTTTAGGGAGAAGCCTTTAAAGTATACCAGTATGTATAATTATATGTATGCCGATCTGAAAGCAGTATTGGGGTCTTTTTCAATTTTCAGACAGGATTTTTATAAAACGCAATACGTATATGGTTTTGGAAGAAATGAGGATGTGCCCGAAGGTATGGAAGGTTCTTTCACTGCCGGGTTAACAAAAAAAGAAGGTCGTGAAAGGCCATTCGCCGGCCTCAATTTCCAGCGGTATTATTTTACCGTTAACCAACACTATTTCAATTACACGTTTCGGGCCGGCAGTTTTTTCTATAAAAATAAAATGGAAGATATAGACCTGGTGGCAAGGGTTGAATATTTTAGCCGGCTACACCACCTGAATAAAAAATGGAAACAACGCTTTTTTTTCGGTGGAAGTTCCTCCAGGCAGTTCAATAGTTTATTAAATGAACCGCTGCGGCTTGACAGCGAATTTGGTCTCCGCGAATTAAGAAGTGATAGTGCCAGTGGAAATTTACGTTTCACCCTGAAAGGAGAATCCGTTTTTTTTAGTCCATGGTCTGTATTATTTTTCAGGTTTGCTCCTTTTGTATTCGGACATGCGGCTTACCTCAATTTAAAAAACCAGGATATATCCACACCAGAATTATATGCCGCGGTAGGTGGTGGTATTCGTATCCGTAATGAAAGCCTGATATTCGGCACCACCGAATTCCGGGGCATGTATTTTCCAAGGAAAAATTTTCGTAATGAGAGCTGGAGAGTAGAAGTAAATACCAATATCCGTTTCAAATATAACCAGGATATTATCAGGAGACCTGATTTTGTAAGTGTAAACTGATATTTCCTCTGGCTTTTTTATTATTTATAATTTTATATCTCCTATTAACAGTCATCCGCATAAGAATGGGTTGAATGAAATGTTTTAGCTCCTTAGTTTACCCTCGACAAAAGGAAATACAGCTAAGGCTGATAAGAACTGGCCCGGCATAGTAGAAACACATGTTGGCAGGAAGCTGGATTATGACAAACCCGCCCAACCGGTGGTTTCAGTCAAATAAGAGCAGATCTTTACTATACTGGTTTTTGTAAGTAGCCCGACAGATGCCGGGCTTTTTTGTTTCTATACTATTCCATTTGTAATGCAATGGACATTGAATGGTGCCTTGCTGTGGTTTCTTTGTTCTCACAAAAAAAAATGGAAACAAAAGTGAAGGCTCTGAATTCTCCTGGCAATAATAAAGCAGCTGATTTAAATGTTAATGAATTAAGGCAAACAAACAAACCATGAAAAGAGAATTGATTTTGTTTTTGATTATTGTCCTTACAGGAATTGTTACAGAAAGTATAGCACAGGAAAATCGCAGGGTATACTTTACCACCGGTGCAGGTTTAATAAAATCGCCGGGATCGTTGCACCATGTTTTTAACCATTGCATTTAACTCGGGAATTGAACTTGAGAACAGCAAAAATTGGTTTGTCCAGGGCACCCTTGATTTTAATTCGTTAAAGTATAATCAGCGAATAAAGGAAGACGGATCTCCTTATCTTTTTACAAACACCAACAGTTCCCTTGTAATGGGAGCGGTAAATGGAGGTAAGAATTTTACCTTTGGTCAGGGTAAGTGGTTTACTTCTGTGTATACAGGGGCCGGTTATTTGAATATTGGAGAACCCAGGTTGATACAATTGAGCGAGAATAAAATCAGGCAGGAGGTTTCAAGAAAAGGAAATGTGTTTGCAAAAGCCGGAACCAGGCTTGGATATAAGACCGAAATAAAATGGTTGCAAACAATTTACTTTGACGGTTCATGGTGGAAATCGCCATTGACAGTGCAGGGGTCCAGGTTAAGTGGTGTGTCTCTTTTTCTTGGGGTGAGAATGACGATGAAAAAATATACCATACATCTTTGGGATAAAGCGGACATTTTTCCAGAAAGGAAAGATATTTAACTATAAAAAAAGCATATGTCAAAAATTGCAATCGTAACCGGGGCTTCCGGTAACATGGGCCAGGCCGTAGTTAACAAATTTATTGATGAAGGATATAAAGTTATAGGCACCGTAGTACCCAACGATCCCGTGCCTATGGATTTTCCCTCAGACAGTTTTGAAAAAATAATAGTGGATTTAATGAATGAAGAGGATTCGGCTAAATTTATCAACTCAATTGTTGATAAGCATAAAAATATAGATGCTGTTGTGCTTACAGTTGGTGGGTTTGCAATGGGTAAAATTGCTGACACTTCAACAACGGATATGGTTAAGCAATACAAATTAAATTTTGAGACAACTTATAATGTGGCCCGACCCGTATTTGTACAGATGATGAAACAACAAAACGGGAGGATATTTATTGTTGGTTCCAGGCCCGGAATGGATGCAAAAAGTGGCAAGGGCATGGTAGCATACGGGTTAGCCAAGTCTTTAATATTCCGTTTGGCTGAATTAATGAATGATGAAGCTAAAGGAAAAAATGTAGTTACCAGTGTGGTAGTGCCCAGCACAATTGATACTCCGCAAAACAGAAAGTCTATGCCGGATGCAGACTTCAAAAATTGGGTGAAGCCTGAAGAAATTGCCGGTGCAATTTTTTATCATTGTACGGAAGAGGCCGGTGCCCTGAGGGAGCCCGTGATCAAAGTTTATGGTAATTCTTAGTGTAGGGAAAAATTATAGAATTAATCGCCGGTAATGAGCTTTCCCATTTTAGAAAATAAAAAAGTATTGATCACTGCGGGGCCTACCCGTGAGGCGATTGATCCTGTTCGCTATATCAGCAATCATTCATCTGGAAAGATGGGTTATGCAATTGCCGGCAAATTCTTGCGTCAGGGTGCAGAAGTGATCCTGGTATCTGGTCCTGTAAATATTCAATTGCAACATCCCCGGTTGAAGATCGTAGCTATAAGTTCTGCTTTAGAAATGTACAACGCCTGTTGTGGTTATTTTGACGAAATTGATATAGCCGTTTTTGCAGCAGCTGTAGCGGATTACCGGCCGGAAAAAATAGCACAGCAAAAAATCAAGAAAGAGGATGCTTCTTTTGTTATAAGGATGGTAAAGAATACAGACAAAGCTTTTGAATTTGGAAAAATAAAATCCCCGAAACAACTCTCTGTTGGATTTGCACTGGAAACCCATGATGAACTTGCCCATGCCATTGGTAAACTAAAGAAGAAGAATTTGATTTGGTAGTATTAAATTCAATGAATGATGACCAGGCTACCTTTGGTTATGATACTAAGAAAGTCAGCCTGATAGGCCCTGATCTGAAACAAAAAGATTTTGCATTAAAATCGAAGGATGAAGTGGCTGTTGATATTGTTCATGAAATCACTTCTTTACTATTGCATAAAAGGCAGCAAGACCTGGTAGTATTTCCCTGATATCATTTTATATGAGCACAATGCGAAATTTCAATAAAACTGGCATCAGGTTAACGCCTTGACCATATCATAGTTTTCCATATCATTATGCCAGAAAGTGGAGATAAACTGGTAGCCGTTTTTTTTATAATAATGAACTGCTTTTGTATTTGAAGCTTGCACACCACCCCAAAGCAGGATATGGCGAATTCCTTTACTCTTTAATTCATTTTCAATAAAGTTGAGCATAGCAGTACCAAGACCCGAGCTTTGCCAGGCATCTGCCACGGAAGGTGCAAATGTTACGGTGCTATCTTTTGGGTAGGTTTTATTTCTCTGTTCATAACGTACCCGGTCTTCTTCAATCATTCATTTTTTTATAAGAATATAA
>JBPPMM010000364.1:0-3712 GCA_051306075.1 Chitinophagaceae bacterium | reverse complement strand
ATCAATATCTATAAATAGAATCGTGGCAAAAACTGTTATAACCGAAGATTGATTGATTTTGAAATTTAGATGAGTTTATAACTTGATCTCCTCGTCGTGACGATCAAAAAACTTATATTCTGTAAGGTGGCAGTTGGTATCTTGTTCTATTCTTGTTTTTTGTCCAAGTTTATTTTTCCAAATGGCCATTTTTGTTTTCCAGAACCAGCCTTTAGTAAGATATGCATACATGATTGGATTCACTACCAGCTTCAGATTTTTATGTTGATGTGTGATCAGGTAAGTAAGATTTTTTTCTATTTCATCTTCAAGTAAGAGGGTCGAAGATATCTTTCCGGTTCCGTTACAACTAGGACAACTTTCCTGTGTATTTATGTTCATTTCCGGCTTCATGCGCTGCCGGGTTATTTGCATAATACCAAATTTAGAAATTGGAAGTACCGCATGTTTGGCCCTGTCAGGTCCCATGAATTCTTCCATTTTCTCTACAAGTTTACGCTTGTTCTCTGGTAATTTCATATCAATGAAATCCACAACGATAATTCCACCTAAATCCCGTAGACGTAATTGACGGGCAATTTCTTCAGCGGCTTCCAGATTTGTTTCAAGAGCATTTTGTTCCTGGTTATTGCTTACGCTTTTGTAACCACTGTTCACATCAATAACATGTAAAGCTTCTGTATGCTCAATGATCAGGTAAGCCCCGCTATTCATATTTACTGTTTTACCAAAGGAGGATTTAACCTGTTTAGTAATACCAAATGAATCAAAAATAGGAGAGCCGTTCTGGTAAAAAGAAACAATATCTGCTTTTTCAGGAGCAATACGCTGTATATAATTTTTTGTATCCGTAAAAATTGTTCGGTCATTTACTACAATCTTATTGAAATCAGCATTAAGCAAGTCGCGGAGAATACTGTTAGTCTTCGTTTGCTCACTTAATATTTTTGCGGGTGCTACAGCACCTTTTAAATTTTTCTGAATACTCTTCCACATTTCAACAAGGGCAGATAAATCTTCATGTAGTTCCGCCGTGTTTTTTCCTTCTGCGGCCGTACGAACTATAACTCCAAAATTCCGGGGTTTTATGGCTTCTACTATTTTCTGCAATCTCTTTCTTTCTTCTGAAGAATGAATTTTTCTTGAAACGGCTACAATATTATTAAACGGTGTTATTACTACAAATCGTCCTGGTAAGGAAATTTCGCAACTCAACCTCGGGCCTTTTGCAGCAATAGGTTCTTTAAGTATTTGAACAAGTATATTGGGTTTGCCGCTCAGAACTTCATTAATCTTGCCTGTTTTAATAATTTCAGGTTCCACTTCAAATTTTCCAAAATCTGATCCGGTCTCGCTTTTGTCGTTGATAGTAAGTGTCGTAAATTTCAATAATGACTTAGCATACGGGCTTAAGTCAGTATAATGAAGAAAGGCATCCTTTTCAAACCCCACTTCTACAAATGCGGCATTTAATCCCGGGATAAGTTTTTTAACTTTTCCCAGATATAAGTCTCCCACAGCAAAACGGGCATCGCTTTTTTCGCTATGCAGTTCTACAAGTTTTCTGTCCTCAAGCAAGGCAATTTCTACACCCTGCGGAGCGGCATTGATGATGAGTTCTTTGTTCATTACAGCGTACATAAATGTATGTTCCTTAGTGCTGTAAACTCCGGTTGCCAGTAATCCGTACGTTGTGTGCTGAAAAAAGCTGCAGGTATTGGGTGGGAAGCAAACTTGTACGGGCGGCAAACAACCAGTCAACTGAAACACTTGTTCCGCCTCAGGCGGAACAAGATAGTTTCGTACTAAGAAAAGAATAAAAATATTATTTTCTCTTCTTATGACGGTTCTTTCTCAGTCTTTTTTTACGCTTATGCGTCGCAATTTTATGACGCTTCCTTTTCTTACCACAAGGCATACTCAAATAATTTTTAAAATATAGTTATATAATTCGTTTTATGTTTTCAGTTACCTAATTGCCCGGTCTTAAATATTTTAATTTCAGATTTTTTGAAAATAAAATTTACTACTTGTTAAGATCAGCAATCCTTTTTTCTATTTCGGCTCTTGCATCCGGTCGTTTGATGAAATCTAAACTTTTCCGGTACCAATTTGCCGAATTGCCATTTTCACCTTTTCGCTCATAAACTTCCGCCAGCATAAGTATGGCTTCTAAATTTCGAGGTTCAAGCCTGTTAACGGTATGCAAGCGGTTTATCGCTTTATCAATTTGCCCTGACAATACCGATCCTTTTGCCAATGTCATCTGGGCATAGATATTTGTGCTGTCTTTCTTAACTACTTCCATTATCCGGGATATTCCTTCCATCGGGTTAGAAGCAATATTTCCAAACAGGTAACACGCACCCAGCCCAACTTTTGCTGAATCATTATCCGGGTTGATATTCAAAGACCTTTCATATAAATCCTTAGCCTGCAATGCTTCCCATCTCATTAAGTCCGGGTTTTCTTCCTGTTGCACGGCCTCTAAAAATAAGCGGGCAGCGAAGGTGAGGCTTTTTTCCGAATTTTCCAACCTTGCAGCCTCCGCTTCATACCAGGCATAGGGA
The DNA here is from genome assembly GCA_051306075.1 of Chitinophagaceae bacterium. Classification (GTDB taxonomy): domain Bacteria; phylum Bacteroidota; class Bacteroidia; order Chitinophagales; family Chitinophagaceae; genus Terrimonas_B. The sequence continues at coordinate 1,142 of JBPPMM010000364.1, read as the reverse complement.
GGAAACAAACGCATAGAGTCGCCCCAAAAATGTGACAATTGATGATATATTTTTAATTGTTGGTCTTTTACATTACCCCGGGATATAGAACTCTCTAACATACTTAGCCGCGTAACTTGTTCAACACTAAGTTGTTTTTTAGCATAATTTAAAATAGAATCAATTGAAATTGCAGAAGCCTGACTATGGTCATGACCGTCGCTATCATTATGTAATTCAACCGGGATATTTTTTTTAACTGGCACTGTGCGGCCAAATAAAAATATAGTTATTATTAAGATTGCTGCAAGACTTATTGTAATCCACTGAGGTTTCTTCACATTTTATAATTTGGATAGCAAAGTTACCCTCAGAGAAACTAATATTTCTATTAAATGGATGGAAAGCAGAAATTTTATATTTTCCCTATAGACAATTAAGCCTCTCCTTCGCCCGGACCAATATCAGGCTTAGTTTCTTTCAATTTTTTTACTTCGGCTACAAATTCTTTAGCCGGCTTAAATGCAGGAATATAATGTTCCGGAATATGCACCGCAATGTTCTTTTTTATGTTACGACCGATCTTCGCAGCTCTTTTTTTGGTTATGAAACTTCCGAAGCCGCGGATATATATATTTTCGCCGGCTGCCAGGGAATCTTTTACTTCTATAAACATATTTTCCAAAGTAACTAAAACGTCTACTTTGGGAATACCTGTCTTTTCAGATATTTTGTTTACAAGATCGGCTTTTCTCATTTTTGCAAGGGTTTATAAATTTATAATGACAATTTATGACAAAATATCATGATTGTCAAGGCAATAGCAAATTTTTTTCAAACTATTTCGAACTCGTTTCCTGAAAATGACAATTTCCTATAAATTATTTATGCTTAAAAAAGCAAAAAAAGAGGCTGATACTGTAAGAAAAAATCAATTTTCAAAATTGTTATTAGCATGGAATAACAAAGAGAATAATCGAAAAATGCCATGGAAAGGCGAAAAAGACCCTTATAAAATATGGGTAAGCGAAATCATTTTGCAACAAACCCGGGTAGAACAGGGATTAGCTTATTACAATAGGTTTATTGAAACCTTTCCTACTGTTCACCTCCTGGCCAAAGCACCGGATATTAAAATTTTCAAATTATGGGAGGGGTTAGGG
>JBPPMM010000026.1:0-3179 GCA_051306075.1 Chitinophagaceae bacterium | reverse complement strand
TTTATATCCTGCAGAAATTCCCGACCGGATAATATGAGCCGGCGCATTCTCCACTTTCTTGCCCTTTGTATTCGCATCTTTATGATTGCTGCTATAAGTAGCATTTGTATAACCGTAAGATGTGAATATGATCAGATCAGCTTTTGGATGAACTGCGAAAGCCCTGGCAGGATTAAATTCTACATATCCTTCAATTCCTTTACTTGAACTATTGCCCACATTGGTTACCATACGATAGGAAGGTGTGCCGCCTACAGTTACTGTACCTATTCGATTATTATACTGCAAATAAAAACCGCTTACATCAAATTGAAGAAAATCCTTCACCTTGCCGCGATATCCAAGATCAATATTGTATCCTTTTGCATCCTTTAGTTTAGGATCTATTATGTCTGTAGAAGGCGGAGCCTGCAGGTTGGCAAACTGGATAGGTCTGTATGCCTGTGTATAATTGGCATAAAACTCTGTTCCGCTTGTGATATGGTATTCAGCACCGATGCCACCCAGTAAAAAGCTACGGCTGCGTTTGATGTTTTGGAGAACGATGAGTGAACCGCTTGCATCATAGCCGTCCTGGCCGGTAGCTTTACCTTCAAGCCATTCGTATCTAATACCGGGTACTAACAATATCTTATCGGTTAGGCGGAAAATATTCTCAACAAAAACAGCTGCATTTTTCGATACAAAATCAATATCCCTTGGCCACTCCCCGTTTATATTCACGTTGTATTCTGAACCCGTGGTTCCCTTTCCATTAGCCAGCCGGTAAGTAGTTCCGGTATAGAGGCGTACACCGCCGGAAAAAGTATTATCCATTTTACCAATATTGTAATCAGAAAGAAAGCGGCTTTCCATTCCAAAATTTCTATACTTATCCACCTGAACTGTACGGCTATTGTAATCAAGAGTAGTCGGGTTAATGCTGTCTTTGGTAGTTATAGAGTGCAGGTAGCCCACGCTATTTCTGTTGCCGATTGTTGCAAATAATTTTGTATTCAGGCGTGCCTTATCACTGAATTTATAGTTAGCGATTAAAGCAGGATTTGTCCATTGAATGTCAAACCAGTTGCGACTACGGAAACTTTGTTTCGCATCCTGCTTCAGTTGGGCATCAGTTAAGCCGCCAGGCTGCTGGCTGCGGATATGGGAATGCATGAGTTCACCCGTTAGCGAAAATTTTTCTGTGATCCTATAGGTAATAGTGCCATATCCTGAATTGGTGAAATAACGGCTATTTTGTCTCCATCCATCACCATTGCGATGGTCAAAGAAGGAGTAATAATGAACCTTTTTGGTGTTTCCGCCTACAGCATTGTATGTATTGAAAAGGCCATTGCTGCCAACGGTCTGCTGGGTTTCAATTTCGAAAGGTTTTTTAATCTCACTGCCATTTCGAAGAATATAATTGACCATACCTCCAAACTGCGGTCCATATTGCAGAGAACCCTGGCCCCTTACTATTTCAATTCTTTGTACAGCCTGCATTTGCGGGTTATAATAGGCTTCAGGATACCCGAAAGGGTCGGCTGCTATATCGTATCCATTCTGGCGGGTATTAAATTCCCAACTGCGGTTGGCGCTAAGACCTCTTGCTGCTATACCAATTTGTATTCCGCTGGGATCACTTTCCCATATGTGAATTCCGGGAACTTTTGCCAGTACCTGGCGCATGGTATTATTTACAATGTTTCCCTGCACGTTGTCCATTACAATCAATGCATTCTTTTTACCCGCATAAATTGAAGTACCCACTACTTCCGGCATCTGGTGGTAATCACTCTTGCTCTGGCGACCTACTACAGTTATTTCCGGTAAATATTTATGCTCAGGTTTTAATGTATCCGGTTCCGTTACGTTTGAGTAATCCTGTCCTGCAGCTAATAAGCTACTTATTAATCCCGTTGTTATCAATATCCATTTCATTTGTTTACATATATTTTTGTGGCAGCAAATGTCTGCCAGGGCAACGGATTTACACTTACGGAATCAGTAAAACGGTTTACGCTATCGGAAATCTGACATTGGGCTGACAAAAAAAGGGACCGTCCATCAGACAGTCCCTTGTAACCTTAATGAAAATATCTCTAATCTATTATTACGATTCCATTGGCGAGAACCCGGATTTCATTTTCCGGTTTAGTTATAGACGCAATTTCCTCTTTCGATTTCTTAGCATCTTCTGCATAATGTCTCAATTCGGCCACAGATGTTGTTTTCATTTTTACCTCACCATCAATAACCACCGATTTCACCTTAGCTGCCAGGGTAAGAAAGAACGCATAATCCTTCATTTTCACCATTTCGGTTGTGCTGTCATTTACTTTCAGCTTAAGCCAGCAGCCTTTGTTTGGACACACATCCAGGATCTTTGCCCTGATTTTTGTATCTACAGATTCAGCTTTTTCCAAAGTAGCCGGTAATGTGGCAATATCCACCGCACCGGATGCCGATATTTTCTTCCCATACCAATCGCCTGGTTTCGCATCTCCTGCAGGGGGTTGAGCCTTTGCCAGAAGAGCCAGCAATATCAAAACAGAACTTAACAATGTATTTTTCATGATCCGTCTTTTAAAATGATTTTAATTCTTTTGCATAAAGGTACTCTTCCCTTCAATTCGTTATCCATTTCACTTTTTCTTCTATAGAAGACCTGCTTGCTCTGGCAGAAGGAATAGCTACATGACCAATATAAAAAAAGCCCAACAACTTATCATTTTCCTCCAATCCGAAAAATGATTTGGCTTTTTCAAAATAGGTGATCCCACCCGTTGTCCAATAACCGCCAAGGCCATAAGCAGTCACGGATAAATAAATATTCTGAACCGAACAGGCCACTGCTTCAATATCTTCCAGCTCCGGGATATTTTTTTTTGTTGTTCTTTTCATACCAATGGATATAATATGAGAAGCCTTCAATGGCTGTCTTTGCAGTTTATGGTAAGTAATTTCCTTAAACTGCCCGCCGGACTCTGATTTATATAAATCACTCTGAAAATCTGCTAATCGCCTGAGTCCGTCACCAGTAAAGACAGAGAATTGCCAGGGTTCTGAACGTCCATGATCAGGCGCCCAAAGAGCATTGTTTAAAATTTCCCTGATAATAGCATCATCAATTTTTTTACCCGGTTCAAACTGGTCTGGAAAAACAGAGCGACGATTACGGGCAAGTTCATTAAATA
>JBPPMM010000284.1:0-14871 GCA_051306075.1 Chitinophagaceae bacterium | reverse complement strand
GCAGTGCCTTCTGTTTTCACTGTGCATAATGGACAGTACCAGGGTTGGATAGGATGGGATAAGTATTACCTCATTCCGGCTTACGATAGTTGGAAATGGGGAATGCTTGATTGGAGTAATACAATTAACCCAATGGCCTCTGCTGTAAAATGTGCTGATAAGGTAACAACTGTTAGCCATAGTTACCTTGAAGAACTAAAACATTCTGCCAACGGTCTTGAAAATTTATTTGAGTATGAAAAGGGAAAAAGCTTTGGTGTTTTAAATGGAATAGATACAGAAGTATGGAATCCGGAAACGGATGATTATCTGGTAAAAAATTATGATTCTGACCTGGTAGAAAAAGGGAAGAAAAAAAATAAAAAAGAAATCTGCGGTCAGTTTGGACTCGATCCTGAAAAACCACTCGTTGCTTTTATTGGAAGGTTGGTAGGTGAGAAGGCCGCCGATCTTTTGCCCGAAGCAATTAGTCAATCTATCTTTCAACATCACGGAAAAGCTAACTTTTTGGTTTTGGGTTCCGGTGAACCTTACCTGGAAGATCAGTTAGACCAGATGAAGCATAAATTCGGAGGTTATTATAATTCTTATATCGGTTACAGTGAACCATTAAGCCACCAGATATATGCCGGCTCTGATTTTTTGTTGATGCCCAGTCGTGTTGAACCCTGTGGATTAAATCAAATGTATGCGTTAAGGTATGGTACAGTGCCTATGGTAAGAAGTGTAGGAGGTCTGAAGGACACAATTAAAGATTTTGGAGATTGGCAGGGATACGGCATCCGCTTCGATCAGTCAACCGTTGGCGATATTACCTACTCTATCGGCAGAGCGATAGATCTCTATACTAACAAGCCTGATCTTTACCAATGGATGCGTAGCCATATGATGACGATCGATCATTCCTGGGATTCATCTGCGCAACAATATATCGATCTGTACAGGTCATTAAAATAATTGAAAATAATTTATCAAAAAATATTTTGTTTGAAAGTTTATACAAATTGTTCCTTAACTTTTCCGCATTATTTTCTAAAACTGATTGCTTATGTCTATCTCAAAAGAAATACTTAGTGTAATATTAGGTGGCGGCGCCGGATCCCGGTTATATCCTTTAACGGCAAGTCGTTCAAAACCTGCGGTTCCCATTGCCGGCAAATATCGTCTCGTTGATATACCTATTTCTAATTGTATGAATTCGGGAATAAACAGGATGTTTGTTTTAACACAATTTAATTCCGCTTCTCTCAACCGCCACATAAAGAACACTTATCATTTTAGCAATTTCAGTTCTGCCTTTGTTGATATACTTGCTGCAGAACAAACCCCCGATAATCCTACCTGGTTTCAGGGCACGGCTGATGCCGTTCGTCAAAGCCTCAGGCATATTGCACCTTTCGAAAGCGAATACATCCTGATTTTATCCGGTGACCAGTTGTACCAAATGGATTTCCAGGAAATGCTTGACAATCATAAAAAAACGGGAGCTGATATTTCAGTGGCTACCATTCCCGTAGCCGACAGGGAAGCACCCGAGTTTGGGATATTGAAAAAAGATGAGTCAGGGCTTATCACTTCTTTTATTGAAAAACCCAGTAAGGAAGTTTTAGGTGAGTGGACCAGTGATACCGGCGCAGAAATGCAAAGAGCCGGAAGAAATTATCTCGCCTCAATGGGAATTTATATTTTCAACCGCCAGTTAATGTTTGATTATTTACAGAATAATTACCTGGATGCCGCGGATTTTGGTAAAGAGATCATTCCTCTTTCCATTGACAAATGCAAAGTGGCCAGTTTCCAATACGACGGCTACTGGACAGATATTGGAAATATATATTCTTTCTTTGAGGCAAACCTGGGATTAACAGACGACATTCCTGAATTTAATTTATTTGATAATAACCGGGCTATTTATACCCGTGCCCGCATGCTGCCTCCGGCAAAAGTAAGTGGCACCACCCTGGAGAAAACAGTTATTGCGGAAGGCTCTATTATCCATGCTTCCCGGTTAGAGAAATGTGTGATTGGAATTCGGTCACGTATCGGACATGGCTCCACAGTACTGAACACCTATATAATGGGTAGTGATTATTATGAAACACTTTTAGATATTGAAAAAGATAAATCGCAGGGTATTCCTCTGCTTGGCATTGGTGACCGCTGTTATATTAACAGTGCCATTGTAGACAAAAATTGCCGGATTGGAAATGATGTACGCATTAATGGCGGAACACATCTTGAAAATACGGATCAACCACTTTATACTATTAAAGGCGGAATTGTTGTTGTGAAGAAAGGAGCCATTATTCCTAATGGATTTGTGATATAAGGAGCCCTTCTTTTTCAACCGGGCTAGATATAATTAGGTCATTTAAAAAAAACTTCTTTTTTTCGGATCCTTGCAGACTCCATTGATGAATGTTCCCATAATTATATAAATAAATAACTCCCGTATCACACCGGGGGGAATGATCACATATGTCTACAGCCTATACAGGTATTAAGCCTAAACTAAGTCTTAGCCAGATCGTAAATATGAGCGTTGGTTTCTTTGGAATCCAGTTTGGTTGGGATTTGCAAAGAGCCAATATGGGACGTATTTATGAAAACCTTGGCGCCAATCCTGACGAGGTACCATTTTTATTTCTTGCAGCACCATTGACAGGTTTGATTGTGCAACCCATCATTGGTTATATGAGCGACAGAACCTGGCATCCGCGTTGGGGAAGGAGAAGACCCTATTTTATGATCGGGGCTATCCTGAGTTCTATAGCGCTTTTGTTTATGCCTAACAGCAGTGAATTGTGGATGGCAGCCGGGTTACTTTGGGTATTAGATACATTTGGGAATGTGGCTATGGAACCTTTTCGTGCATTCGTTACAGACAAGCTTCCTGACTCACAGGTAAACCGGGGTTTTATTATGCAAAGCCTGATGATTGGCCTGGGAGGAAGCATTGCATCTGCATTGCCATGGATGATGAAAAACGTTTTCAATATTGCTAACACAGCAGAGCAGGGAAGTATTCCGGAAAATGTAAAATGGTCATTTTACCTGGGGGGCTTCTTTTTTCTATCGGCTGTTCTGTATACCGTATTTACAACTAAAGAATATCCTCCTTCAGATCTTGATTTCAAAAAAAAGATTCAGGAATCTGATAAAGGTTTTGGTGGGGGTGCCAGGGAAATATTTGGCGCCTTACGAAACATGCCTCCAAGGATGCGGATTGTTTCACTGGTACAATTTTTTACCTGGCCGGGACTTTTTTTAATGTGGTTTTATTATACTACCGCCGTTGCTGTGAATGTTTTTGGCGGCCAGGATGCCAGTGATCCTGTATATGCAGAAGGAGCGGATTTTGGTAGCCTCACATTAGCGTATTATAGTGTGATCACATTTCTTTTTGCATTGGTGTTGCCATTTATTGCTGATAAACTGGGAAGAAAATTGACACATAGCCTTTGCCTGCTATGCGGTGCTCTTGGTATGATAAGTGTAAGCTGGGTAGAAAATAAATATTTATTATTTGGAAGTATGACCGGGGTGGGAATAGCATGGGCAAGTATTCTTTCTATGCCTTATGCTATGCTTAGCGGGTGCCTTCCAAAGGATAAAGTGGGAATATATATGGGCATTTTTAATTTCTTTATCGTTCTTCCTGAAATTATAGCCTCTCTTGGATTTGGATGGTTGATGAGAAATGTTTTGAATAATGATCGCCTCGCTGCTGTTCAGATCGGTGGCGCATTAATGATCCTGGCAGCCATCATTTGTTTCGTGTTTATTAGGGAATCAAGATTCATGGACGAAACAGAAACAACAAAACTTGAAATAGAAGAACAAAGACCGATTTAATTATGAAAAATTTCTTTGTCTTATTATTTAGCTGCCTTGTGGTTTTTATGGCCACCAGCCAGGAAATAAATATATATCCTTCTAATTGGTGGGTAGGAATGCAGAATCCTAAATTGCAATTGATGATTCACCAGGAAAATATAGCAGGCAGAATGCCCATGTATAAATTGGCGGCTGGCGGAATGAAACTGGCTGATGGAGTTATTTTAAAAACTATACATCGCGTAGAAAATCCTAATTATATTTTTCTTGACCTGGTGATTGATAGAAATGCAAAACCAGGCGAACGTACATTCAATTTTGGCCCGAAGGAATCCGGCATACAAATAAAATATTTTTTGAATGCCCGTAGTAAAGAAAATGGAAAGACAAGAGTGCAGGGCGTTACGGCAAAAGATTTTATTTACCTGCTGATGCCGGATCGTTTTGCAAATGGAGACTCCTCCAATGATATCATAAAAGGTTATCGGGATGAAATGAGCGACAGGCAGAATAAATTCTCACGTCATGGCGGCGACCTTAAAGGTATTGTGGATCACCTTGACTATTTAGAACAATTGGGTGTTACTACAATATGGCCAACACCGGTTATTGAAAATGATATGCCTTTGATGAGCGAATGGGGAAATAATGTGGCAGGTTACCATGGGTATTGGTTTACGGATCACTATAACGTAGACAAAAGACTGGGAGGTAACAAAGGATACAAAGATTTTTGTAATGCAGTGCATAAAAAAGGCATGAAGGTTATTCAGGATGCAGTTTATAATCACGTCGGCAATCATCATTGGTTTATCCTGGATCCACCGATGAAGGATTGGGTAAATGTGTGGCCGGTATTCCAGGGCCCCAACCATAAAGAGGAAGTATTTTACGATCCCTATGTTTCCAAAATAGATAAAAAGATCATGCTTGATGGTTGGTTTGTTCCCCATCTTCCTGATTTGAACCAGAGAAATCCGTATGTAGCTAATTTTCTAATACAGCATGCTATATGGACCACCGAAGAATTTGGTATTGATGGCTGGCGGGTGGATACATATAAGTATTGCGATGAACAGTTTATGAATAATGTAAACATCGCACTGGAAAAAGAATTTCCCCATCTGACCGTTTTTGGGGAATCGTGGGTCAATTCAATTACTGCCAATGCTTATTTTACCAGGAATAATATGAAAGTTCCTTTTAAGCATAATGCAAAGGGGATGCTTGATTTTCAAACCAGCTTTGCTATACTGGCAGGGATGAATGAACCAGGAAATGGAGTCAATAAAATATACAATACTCTGGCACAGGATGTACTATATAAGAATCCCATGAACAACTGCATTTTTATGGATAATCATGATATGGACCGGGTGTATTCAGTTGTGGATGAGGATTGGAGCAGGCTAAAGGCAGGACTCAACTGGTTATTGACCCTGCGCGGAATACCTCAATTATATTATGGCACCGAGGTATTGATGAAAAATAAAAAAGTAAATACCGATGCTACAGTAAGAGAAGACTTTCCCGGAGGGTGGGAAGCTGATGCTGTAAACCGGTTTACTGTAGCAGGAAGAACAGAATTGGAAAATGAAGTTTTTAACTATACCAGTGCTTTAGCGCAGTTTCGGAAAACTTCTTCTGCCATTACAGGAGGTAAAACGATGCAATTTATTCCTAAGGACGGGTTATATATTTATTTCCGTTATGATCCAAAACAAACCATTATGGTTATTACAAATACGGGTGAAAAACCTGTTAAGCCCGACTGGAATCATTATCTTGAAATGATAAAAGGATTTACTTACGGCAAAGATGTAGTATCAGGAAATAGGGTAGCTCTTGATGGATTTGAAATAAAGCCAAAAGAAAGTTTTGTGCTGGAGCTAGAAAAATAAAAGATGTGTGTTACGATTTATTTTTATATGGTCAGATGAAATTCCGGCTTTTAACTGCAGACAGTTATCTTCCTGTTATGTAATGTTCCATATTTTCGATAATAAATTTTTGTTCTTCGATGATATATTTCACTACATCACCTATAGAAATAATGCCAACTAAAACTTCTCCTTCAACTACCGGTAAATGCCGTATATATTTCCCGGTCATTAAGCGCATACAACTATCGATTGTTGTGTCAGGAGTTACAATTATCAGGTCTTTCGTCATGATTTCCCCAATTCTTGTTTCTTTAGAAGATTTTCCTTTAAGGACAACTTTACGGGCATAATCTTTTTCGGTAAAAATGCCCGCCAGTTTATCGTTCTCCATTACAACCAGTGCGTTCACATTTTTTTCAAACATCATTTCAAGCGCTTCATAAACTATCGTCTCAGGCGATACTGAGAAAATCGAACTGCCTTTAGTTTTTATGATCTTATTTACCGTACCCATATAAAAATTGTTTTAAAGTGGATTATATGATCTTTATTTACGAATGAAAAGTTTATATTTCCATGATCCTTACCTTATTCATTTTTATTTAGCCAGGTTTCCTGGCCGGGATCCCAGATTCCCATCATATAATCATATCTCGTCTTACCAGTAAGTTATTCTAATATTATAAAAAAAACAAGACTTTTTTCAAATGACGGAAGCCTTGTTTGCAGGGGTTGATAATTTATGGCGTTGCAGTTAATATTTTATGTGAGTATATGCACAGGATTAGATTTTTTTACTGAAATTGTAAAAGTAATGGTATGTAGTATTATACCAGGGTAGCGGTACCTGATTTTCTTCTTATACATAGTTATTCAAATTTGGCTAACTACTATTTATTGAACAATTAAACTTGTATGTCAAAATTCATAAAAATAAAAAGAGGTTTGAATATCAAATTGGTAGGAGAGGCCGATAAAATTTTATCCGAATTACCCATACCTGATACTGTTGCCATAAAACCACCCAATTTTATTGGCGTAATACCAAAATTGATGATAAAGGAAGGAGATGAAGTACAGGCCGGTACAGTTTTATTTTACGATAAAAATAATGAAGCCATTAAATTTTGTTCGCCGGTAAGCGGGGAAGTTATTGAAATAGTTCGTGGTGAAAAACGAAAAATACTGGAGATAAGAATACTGGCCGACAAAGAGACTAAGTATATAGATTTTAATAAAGCAAACCCCGGCGATTTAAGCGGAGAAGAAATTATAGAAGCTTTGTTAAATAGTGGTATATGGCCATTCATCCGACAGAGGCCCTTTGGGATCATTGCTAACCCCGGGCAAAAGCCTAAATCAATTTTTATATCTGCATTCGATAGCAGCCCTCTTTCACCAGATTATGATTTTATCATGAGCGGACAGGATGAGACATTTCAAAACGGCCTGGATGCAATTCAAAAATTAACTTCCGGTAAAGTGCATTTGAATATTAATGAGGAAACAGGTGCAGGCATTTTTACAAATGCAAAGGGTGTTCAGATCAATAAAATATCGGGACCGCACCCGGCTGGAAATGTGGGTGTGCAAATCCATCATATCGATCCGGTAAATAAAGGGGAATCAGTTTGGTGTATTAATCCACAAGATGTTCTTATTATAGGCAGATTATTTCTTGAAGGTAAATTTGATTGTTCCAAAATAGTGGCATTAACAGGCTCTCAGATAACGAATCCAAAATATTATAAGACAGTTGCAGGTTGTGCCATTAAAAATATACTGGCAGATGGAAAACCTAAGAATCGTGAAAACCGCATCATTAGCGGGAATGTGCTAACAGGCCAGCAAATTTCCGTAGACGGTTATTTAAATTTTTATGATTCACAAATAACCGTAATACCGGAAGGTCATGAACCAGAGTTTATGGGATGGCTGGCCCCGGGCTTTAATAAATTCAGCAATTCACGTACTTTTTTTTCCTGGCTTACACCTGGTAAAAAACATGAACTCAATACAAATCTCCATGGCGAAGAAAGACCTTTTGTAGTAACCGGGGAATACGAAAAAGTTTTTCCCATGGATATATATCCTGTGCATCTTTTAAAATCTATACTGATAGAAGATATTGAAATGATGGAAAACCTGGGAATTTATGAAGTGGTAGAAGAAGATTTTGCACTTTGTGAATTTGTTTGTACTTCTAAAATTGAGTCGCAGGATATTATTCGCAAGGGAATTGATCTTATGAGGAAAGAGTTTAGTTAGTAGTAACACGGACATTATTTATATTTCATTTACGTGATGGAAAACTATTCATTATATTCAGGTTAAATTTATATTGATCATTGAGAAAACGTAAACAAACAAAACAGAGATCAGCCTCCTGACCTTTATCAAATAAAATTTTTTCATTTGAAGCCAATCAAAAACTTATTAGATAAAATAAAGCCCAACTTTGAAAAGGGTGGAAAACTCGAGAAATTTTATCCGGCTTTTAATGCATTTGAAACTTTTCTTTTTGTTCCCGAGCATACGGCTCCGCCTGATGGTGCGCATGTTCGGGATGCTATCGATCTGAAACGAACGATGATCCTTGTTGTCATTTCCCTGGTGCCTTGTTTGTTATTCGGGATATGGAATGCAGGTTACCAACATGATAAAGCCATTGGAAATTTAAACACGTCCTTTATTGATCAGATTATTTTTGGTGCAATAAAAGTGATGCCTGTGGTGATTGTATCTTACGCTGCGGGATTAACGGTTGAATTCATATTTGCAATTATACGTAAGCATACAATTAATGAAGGATTCCTGGTTTCAGGAATGCTGATACCGCTGGTAATGCCTGTAGATGTTCCATTGTGGATGGTAGCTGTGTCTACTATTTTTGCTGTAATTATAGGGAAGGAAGTATTTGGGGGAACAGGAATGAACATTCTTAATCCTGCATTAACGGCCAGGGCCTTTCTCTTCTTTGCCTATCCCACCAAAATGTCTGGCAACGAGGTATGGATCAATACTGACGTTTCAAAAGGTCAGCATATAGTAGATGGATTTAGTGGTGCCACTCCATTGGGCGAAGCGGCTGCCGGGTTTGCAGATAAAATTCCGGGATTCTGGGAATCATTTATAGGGACTATTCCGGGTTCTATCGGAGAAACATCGACAATAGCCTGTTTGTTGGGTGCTGCCATCTTACTGTATACCGGGATTGGAAGCTGGCGCATTATGATTTCTGTTGTGGCAGGAGGTTTACTGATGGCTTTTATATTTAATTTGTTTGGATCTAATACATTGATGCAAATTGCTCCATTGCATCACTTAGTATTGGGCGGTTTTGCATTCGGAGCCATATTCATGGCTACAGATCCTGTCACCGCAGCTCAGACCAATAAGGGTAAATTTATTTATGGTTTTTTGATCGGGCTATTTGCAATCATGATACGGGTTTTTAATCCTGCGTATCCTGAGGGCATGATGCTTGCCATTTTGTTTATGAATGTAATGGCTCCATTAATTGACCATTATGTAGTAAGAGCAAATATCAGGAGAAGATTAAAACGGGTAAAAAGCTGATATTATGAACAAGAACAGTAGCAAATTTACATTTCTTTTTTCCTCCGTTATGGTGGTAGTGGTAGCTGTACTTCTAGCTATTGCTTCTATAGTATTGGGCCCCTACCAGGCAAAAAATGTGCGACTTGAAAAAATGCAGAATATTCTTGCAAGTATTGGCATTAACAGTACACCTGCAGAGGCGGAAAAATTATTTTCACAGTATAACAAGGAACAAGTGGTTCTTAATTATAAAGGAGTTCCTGTTAAGGAAAAAATTTCTGCGTTTGAAATTGATCTTAAAAAGGAATTGGACAAGGCCAGGACCGGCAATGTGGACAAGCAATTATTTCCCTTGTTTGTCTTTAATAAAGATGGTAAATTGTATTACATAATTCCGGTCAGGGGAAAAGGACTATGGGGCCCCATTTGGGGATATATTGCTTTAGAAGAAGATTTAAACACAATTCATGGAGTCAGTTTCGGCCATAAGGGTGAAACACCCGGCTTGGGCGCAGAAATTGAAACCCAACAATTTCAAAAGCAATTTGAAGGAAAAAAAATTTTGGATGAATCAGGGAATTTTGTTTCGGTAAAAGTGATCAAGGGGGGTGCAGCACCAGATGATAAGCACCAGGTAGATGGTATTTCAGGTGGTACCATTACAAGTGGCGGTGTAAGCGAAATGTTGCAAAGAACGTTGGGAAGCTATATCCCATATTTTGTAACGATCAATAAAACGGGAGCCGGTTCTTCCCTGGTAAATGAAGCACATGCAGATTCTACAAAGAATGACCCGCATTTGCAGCATTAAAAAATGAACGGTATTATTTAAATAGAACCGGATATTAAAATTAAAATCTACCGGTTCTAATCAATTTAATTCAGCAGTATGAGTACAACAGCACCCATAGCGCCGCTAAAAATAAAGGAGAGGAGAGAACCGCTCTTTTCTGCAAGGAATAAAAAGCTATTGAGTGATCCGTTAAACGATAGCAATCCTATTACAGTGCAGGTGCTTGGTATTTGTTCTGCGCTGGCCGTAACGGTGCAAATGAAGCCTTCTATTGTAATGGCTCTGTCTGTTGTGGTAGTTTGCGCATTTGCCAACCTCATTATTTCAGTTATCCGCAATATCATTCCCAACAGGATCCGGATAATTGTACAGCTAACTATAGTTGCGTCATTGGTTATACTGGTTGACCAGGTTTTAAAAGCATTTGTTTACGATGTCAGCAAACAGCTTTCAGTTTTTGTAGGTTTGATTATTACCAATTGTATAGTGATGGGCCGCCTGGAAGCATTTGCCATGGCAAACAAACCCTGGCCTTCTTTTTTAGATGGTATAGGCAATGGGTTAGGGTATGGATTGATATTGGTTCTTGTTTCTGCCGTAAGAGAATTTTTTGGTTCGGGTAAGTTGATGGGTTTTCAGCTGGTGCCTGATCTTTTTTACAGGATGGGGTATTTTAATAATGGGCTTTCCATATTACCACCCATGGCATTGATAATAGTAGGTGTGTTGATATGGATTCAAAGAAGTAAGAATCCAAAATTGATTGAAACCAGTTAACCAATTAAGGGTTTACTATGGAACATGTAAATATTTTTATTAAAGCGGTTTTTATTGAGAACATGATCTTTGCTTATTTCCTGGGTATGTGTTCTTACCTGGCTATTTCCAAAACAGTAAAGAGTGCTGTGGGTCTTGGCATTGCCGTCATTTTTGTTCTGGCGGTTTCTGTTCCGGTTTGTTACCTAATGGAAAATTATTTATTAAAGGCAGGTGCGCTGAGCTGGCTGTCTAAAGATCTTGCTGATGTAGACCTTAGCTTTCTCAGTTTTATTATGTTCATCGCTGTTATCGCAGCTATCGTGCAATTAGTAGAAATGATCGTTGAAAAATTTGCGCCGGCATTATATGCTGCTCTTGGTATTTTTTTACCTCTGATCGCTGTGAATTGCTCCATACTCGGTGGTGCTCTTTTTATGCAGGAAAGAGAGTATGCCACCCTGGGAGAAGCAACTGTCTTTGGCGTCGGCTCAGGAGTTGGCTGGTTCCTGGCTATTGTAGCTATATCAGCTATTCGTGAAAAGATACGATATTCCAATGTGCCTGCTCCCCTGAGAGGATTAGGTATTGCATTTATCATCACCGGGTTAATGGGTATTGCTTTTATGAGTTTTATGGGGATCAAAGTATAATCACCCGAAATTGAATTATGATCTTATTATCAATTGAAACTTCTACTATAATTACCAGCGTAGCTATATTCCTGGCTTTCAATTTATTGCTGGTCGGTCTAATCATGTATGCTAAGGCAAAATTGACACCATCGGGTTTGGTGAAGATTCTGATCAATGGAAAAGAAACGGTGGAAGTACCTGCTGGTTCCAGTATCCTGACAACATTATCAAATGAAAAAATATTCCTTCCTTCTGCATGTGGCGGAGGAGGCACTTGCGCCATGTGTAAATGCCAGGTGTTATCGGGTGGTGGAGAAATATTAACAACAGAAAAACCCTATTTTAACAGGAAACAGATACAGGAAAAATGGAGATTGGGATGCCAGGTAAAAGTGAAACAGGATATGGAAATAAAAATACCGGAAGAAATTTTCGGTATTAAGAAATGGGAATGTGAAGTAGTTTCAAATGATAATGTTGCTACCTATATAAAAGAGTTTGTTGTTAAATTGCCCGTTGGAGAATTTTTAGAATTTCAATCAGGAAGTTATATTCAGTTGGATGTGCCGGTTTGTGAAATTGATTTTAAGAAGGATCTGTATAAGATAGATAATCGATTTCATGAGGATTATGATAAGTTTAAAATATGGGACCTGACCATGAAAAACCCGGAACCTGTCTTTCGTGCTTATTCAATGGCTAACCACCCTGCCGAGGGAAATATTATAATGCTTAATATCCGGCTGGCCACGCCACCATTTGACAGAAAAGCGGGTGGTTTTATGAATTTGAACCCGGGTATTTGTTCTTCATATGTATTTGCCAGTAAGCCGGGCGATAAGGTTTCCATTTCAGGACCATTTGGCGATTTTCATATAAAGCCTACAAAAAAAGAGATGGTTTATATTGGCGGCGGGGCAGGTATGGCACCCCTGAGATCGCATTTATTTCACTTGTTTCATACTGAAAAAGAAAAAGACCGGAAAATAACGTTTTGGTACGGAGGCCGGTCTCTAAGAGAAGTTTTTTATACTGATCAATTCAGGGATATTGAAAATAAATTTTCAAATTTCCAATATAACATCGCTTTATCAGAGCCTCTTCCTGAAGACAACTGGACAGGTTATACAGGATTCATTCACCAGGTGCTCTTTGAGAATTATTTGAAAAATCATTCAGAGCCCGAAGACATTGAATATTATCTCTGCGGTCCTCCTATGATGAATGCAGCAGTATTCAAAATGCTGGATGAATTAGGTGTTCCTCCTGCCAATATCGCATTTGATGATTTTGGTGGTTAATAACCGTGATAAGATTCAGCATACATGAAATTCATATTTCCTGTTTTTATAGTTGTTATTCTTTTCTCTTACTGCAGCCGCCAATCCGGGGATATTATCAGGATAACCGGTGAAGCACAGGGAACCACTTACCAATTAACCTGGCTCTCTGAGACCAGGTTTGATTACAACTCGGCTATTGATTCCATTTTAAAAGTTATAGACCTTTCACTTTCTACCTATGTTCCTTCTTCTATTATTTCAAGGAGCAATCGTAATGATACAGCCGTTATTTTGGATGATCATTTTATTCAGGTTTTTAATAAAGCACAAGAAGTATCAGAAAAAACAAATGGACTTTTTGATGTAACTGTTGCCCCGTTGATCAATGCCTGGGGATTTGGATTTACAAAAAAAACAGCCGTTGACAGCTTCATGATCGATAGCCTGCTTACATTCACCGGTTATGATCTTGTGCGAATGAATGGAAGACAACTAGCCAAAGAAAAACCGCAGGTCATGCTTGACTTTAATGCTATTGCTCAGGGATATACGGTAGATGTGCTGGCTTCCTTTCTTGAAAGCAAGGGAATAAATAATTACATGGTAGAGTTGGGAGGCGAGATAAAAACGAAAGGTAAAAAACAGAAGAATAAATATTGGACTGTTGGTATAGATCAGCCCAATGAAACACCTGCTGATGGTAGGCCGTTGAAAGCGATAATTCAAATGCGCGACTGGGGACTGGCTACTTCCGGAAATTACCGTAAATTTTATATAGCAAACGGAGAAAAAAGAGCACATATCATAGATCCGCATACCGGTTATCCCGCCAAACAAAATTTGCTAAGCGCTACGATACTTGCTCCTGATTGCATGACCGCAGATGCCTATGCAACAGCGATTCTGGTTATGGGTATGAATGAAGCAAAACACTTTTTATCTGTCCACCCTGAATTACAACTGGAAGTTTTTTTTATTTATGATGAAAAAGGCATTTGGAAAACATTCAGTTCCGGAACATTAAAAACGATGTTAGAAGAAATTCCCTGAAAGCCAGTCGGAGCATCTCTGAATTTTTTTCTGAATGTATTTGTTGAGATTTTATAGAACTGCTGGCATAATATGAGAGTAGGAAAATTGCGAAAAATTAATATCGGTTTTGCTCAGGACTTACATTTTTCATTTGCTTTTGCACCACAAATACCACAGGTGCCGCCTTCTTTTTGAAAGTAAGGATTATTGCTGCTGCAGGTACCGGAAAACTGGCCATTTTTTTTTACAAGTATTTTTATGGCAATTCCAGCAAAAGCAATAGCTACAAATATTATGGAGATTAATGCCAGGGTCATATGCAAATTTACAAAAATCCAATTTGCCGGCCCTTGTTAATTAGAATCTACTATATAATCCTTGAATATTTTTTTCACATATGTAGAACGTAATGCTGGAGCATGTAGACGATTGCTCCTGAAAAATATCCCAGTAAGGCTAATAAAGTGATCCTTTTCACATACCAGAAAAAATTAATTTTTTCCATACCCATAGCAGCCACTCCGGCCGCTGAACCAATAATGAGACAACTACCACCTGTGCCGGCACAATAGGCAATAAACTCCCAGAAGTAATGATCAGTTGGAAATGTTTGCATATCATACATACCCATAGTGGCTGCAACTAGTGGCACGTTATCTACGATAGCGGAAAGCAAACCGATGGAGATAACGATGATATTAATATTTCCAATCGTGCTATCCATATACACGGCGAGATCGGACAGCAAATTGGTTGACTCTAATGCTGATATCGCAATCAGTATTCCCAGGAAAAATAGTACACTGGGAACATCTGCTTTTTGTAATGCATTCACCACAGAATAAACATCCTTGTCTTCATCGTTTTTATTTTTATGTATGATTTCAGTTACCACCCACAGTACTCCCAATCCAAATAATATACCCAGGAATGGAGGCAAGTGTGTTACTGTTTTAAAAATCGGAACAAAAACAAGTGCTGCAATTCCCAGCCCTAGTATCAGTCTTCGTTCAAAAGGGAGGGTGGGATTTAATTGCTCTTCTTCAACAAGGATCGTGTTTTCAATTTTGCCTTTTATCCGGAAAGAAAGA
>JBPPMM010000237.1:0-2227 GCA_051306075.1 Chitinophagaceae bacterium | reverse complement strand
GCATAAATGCCCTGTCCTTTTACATCATGCGGGTAACCTACCACAGCGCTTTCTACTACTCCTGTATGCATATTGATTGCATTTTCCACTTCCGCAGTTCCAATCCGGTGGCCGCTAACATTTAATACATCATCCACCCTGCCGGTGATCCGGTAAAATCCTTGTTCATCTTTTAATGCCCCGTCTCCGGTGAAATAGAGGTTTTCATACGCCGCAAAATAATTAGTATGGCAACGCTCATGATCCCCATAGGTTGTACGTATGATACCAGGCCACGGAGCTTTAATGCAGAGATTGCCCTTTAGCATACCATCTTCATCCTTTTCGGTCACTTCTTTACCGTTTTCATCAACCAACAAAGGTTGTATACCAGGCATTGGCAAGGTGGCCCAACCGGGTTTGGCAGGAGTAACTCCAGCCAGGTTGGTTATAAGAATTCCCCCGGTTTCAGTCTGCCACCAGGTATCCACAACCGGGCACTTCTTTTTTCCAATATTTTCATCATACCAATGCCAGGCCTCTTCATTGATGGGCTCACCAAGCGTGCCCAATATTTTCTATTATGAAAGATCTTTCCCTTTCAGTGGATCATTACCTAATCCCATCAGGCTTCTGATGGCTGTAGGTGCCGTATAAAGAATATTTACCTTATGCCGGTCAACAATATCCCAGAATCTTCCGGCATCTGGCCATGTAGGAATGCCCTCAAACATGAGAGAAGTAGCTCCGGCAGCAAGTGGTCCGTAAACGATGTAACTATGACCGGTGATCCAGCCAATATCAGCTGTACAAAAATGAACATCTCCTGGGATATATTGAAATGTATTGACAAAAGTATACGTTGTCCACACCATATATCCCGCACAGGTATGTACTACACCTTTAGGTTTGCCAGTACTCCCCGAAGTATATAAAATAAACAAAGGATCTTCAGCATCCATTTCTTCGGCAGGAAATGATACAACTCCTTCTTTTTCCACCTGGCCTTCCGCATGTTCCATTTCGTCTTCCCACCAAACATCCCTGCCTTTGAGCATGGAAACGGGTGTTCTTGTCCGGGTATAAACAATTACTTTTTTCACCACTTTATTTCCGATTAAGGCATCGTCTATAACACTTTTTAATGGAATGTCTTTCCCGCCACGGTAAGCGCCATCACAGGTAACAATAAATTCTGCTTTGGCATCATCCAGCCTGTCGGCTATACTCTGTGCCGAAAAACCTCCAAATATTACACTATGAATGGCGCCGATCCGTGCGCATCCTAGCACTGCATATGCCAGCTCGGGAATCATTCCCATATAAATACAGACACGGTCACCTTTTTTTACTCCATTATTTTTCAGCACCTGGGCAAACTGGCATACTCTCTTATGTAACCGGCTATAGGTAACTACTCTTACTCTGTCTTCCGGGTTGTTGGGCTCCCAGATGAAAGCAGGTTTATCGCCCAATGTTGCCAGGTGACGGTCAATACAATTTTCAGTTATGTTCAGCTTTGCACCTTTGAACCATTCAATCTTCGGGTCTGAAAAATTCCATGTCAGTACTTTGTCCCATTTTTTTCTCCATTTAAAATTTTCTGCAATGGAAGCCCAGAATTCTTCCGGTTGGTTTACACTTACACGATAAGACATTTCATACTGATCCATGCTCGTGATCTGGAAGGGATATGACATAAGTAGATGGTTTAGTAATGAGCGTTAAATTTACACAACTGTATTCAATTCGGCCGGCATTCACGCAATCGTTACCGCCGAATAATTTTTTTTGCTTGCTATACAATTTCCTATCTTGACCAAATGAACCCAGCCAGCTCTGCCAAAACCATACGCTCCGTTATAGCAGCTTCATCAGTAGGTACCATGATCGAATGGTATGATTTTTACATCTTCGGCATGCTGGCTAAAACCATCAGTACTCAATTTTTTCCAGAAGGAAATGCGACCGCGGCATTACTGAGCACCCTGGCCATTTTTGCTGCAGGATTTATTGTTCGCCCTTTTGGAGCTTTGGTATTTGGAAGATTAGGCGACCTGATTGGCCGCAAATACACTTTCCTGCTAACCCTTGTTTTAATGGGTGGCTCTACCTTCTTAATCGGACTTGTTCCTGGCTATAAAACAATTGGCATAGCTGCCCCTCTATTAGTTTTACTATTAAGATTGATTCAGGGCCTTGCCTTGGGCGGTGAATACGGTGGCGCAGCTACCTACGTGGCAGAACA
>JBPPMM010000219.1:0-6703 GCA_051306075.1 Chitinophagaceae bacterium | reverse complement strand
CAAAATTTGAGTTTTTTCTGTAAAAAAGAATGGCAATTTGAAAAAGCCACTTCTATTCCTCTGCGATTCAGACTCGGCTCATTGGAGTATACAAACCACCTTGAAAAAAAGCCTTAACCTAATTTTCTCATCATTTTTTTTCCTTGGGTGGAAGCCAATCCATTGCTGGCACCAGGGCCGGCGTCTTGTAATAATTATTCTTTAAACTGTCGTTCCAGCCATTGGGATTTCGATCAAAACTTTTGCTGCTAAAGTATATGCTTCCTTTAACCGATGAAAAATCTCTCAACATTTTTATCTGGTTGGGTAATTCGTTAGGATTTTTCCAGGCAAGGCCTTTTTCATATGCTCTGTAAATACCATGTCCAATGTAAACATGGCAACCATAACTATGACGGCTCCACCAATCAATCAACTCTCCATAGTCAGCCAGCTTATGCCCGATTTCCCAGTAAAGTTGTGGTGCCACATAATCAACCCATCCCAATTTCATCCACAAAAGTATATTCGCATACAGATCATCATAATTAGTTTGCCCCGCTTTTGTTCTGCTACCTTCCGGATCTTTATCAAGATTTCTCCAGACCCCAAAGGGACTTATTCCAAATTTGCAATACGGTTTTTCTTTTTTAATTGCCTTATTTAATTTTTCAATTATCGAATCCACATTGCTCCGGCGCCAGTCATCCTTTAAAAGTTTGCTTCCTGACCTTATATAAGAAGCCGCATCAGGAAATTCTTTGCCGGCTATGCGATAAGGGTAAAAATAATCGTCCATATGAATAGCATCCACATCATACCGTTTTACAATATCCTTCACTACAGCTACCACATGATTTTGCCCATCGGGATTGGATGGATCAAAATACTTCTTCCCTCCATAGGTTAAAAACCAATCCGGGTGAATGCGGGTGATGTGGTTTGAGGAAATAGAAGCTGAATTTATATTGAAATTGGCCCGGTATGGATTAAGCCATGCATGAAATTCCATACCACGTTTATGCGTCTCCTCTATCATAAATTGTAAGGGGTCATAAAATGGATCTGGAGATCGACCCTGCACTCCTGTTAACCATTGGCTCCACGGTTCAAGTGAGGACGGATAAAATGCATCAGCGGAAGGACGCACTTGTACAACGACTGCATTCATTCCGTTTCTTTTGTGCAAGTCAAGTTGACGAATAAAATCCACCTTCTGGCTATAAACGGTATAAACACCTCTAGGGGGCCAGTCAATATTATCTACTGTTGCAATCCAAACTCCACGAAATTCATAAAGTGGTTGAGAAAAAACGGTCAGTGTAAAAAACAAAGCCAGCCCGGTAAACAAAACCTTCATAGTGCTTATATATAGGTATGAATGAAACGGCGAATTTAACCCATAATCAGGTTAATTAAATTATAAAAAGGAGGTTGCGTGAACCCGGTCATCCATAAAGCCGATCCATTAATTTGTGCTGCGGATTTTATCAAGTAAATCGCTTAATGTTTTTGCTTCATTAGCACTAAGGTTGCCAATAATTTTATCCAAATCATCCTGTCGTTGGTCAAGACGCTCCAACATTTTTATCCCCTTGTCGGTAATTATTACATCAACCAGCCTGCGGTCTTTTTTGCATATTGCTTTTTTAACAAGGCCTTTTGTAATCAACCGGTCTACAATACGACTTGTATCACTCATTTTATCCAGCATTCTTTCCCTGATTTGAAGCGTAGATAATGGCTGAGCAAGACTGCCCCGCAATATCCGGAGAATATTAAACTGTTGCGGAGTAATATTCTCCGATGCAAAAACTGCCTTGGTTCGCTCAACTAACCATCCATAAGTATACAGAAGATTAACGGATGCCTTTTGATATTCATTTCTAAATTTAGCCTGGTGAATATCCTGATCTATGCCCATTGTAAATCGTTTAATACAAAAATTAAAATCTGCCTACGGAACGGGTTTTGCAGACAGCCGGCCCCAAAAATCAAAGTTAGAGTTCGAACTTTAGAAATAATAAATCATTTTTTCATCAGGCAATGCAGCATTTGCTTTTGGAAAGAACTCTGACTTGCAAAGCGTCAGGTATCACAAATATTTATATCCATCTAACCACCTAAATAATAGTTTTCATGATCAAGATCTTATTTCAGTCTCTCAAAAGTTTTTGTGAAGGGTTTATTTCATTTTATACAACAATGTATAAGAAACTCACCAGGTGGTGAAATTAAGATTCAGCAAAGATCAATATTCGAAGGTTGATAAAAATTATGACGGTTTATTTATTTAGATGTCTTTGTTCCCAATACCCTTTTTTAATTCTGCACTCATTTTAAAAATGATAAAAAGGTGGTGGGCCTCATGAAGTAAAAAGAAGTTCAGCCATTGTAACAAGTTCATTTGCCCGTAAACCGGATGATCAGCTTCTTTTTTTAAATCCATTTCTTTAAAAGACAGGGCATTTGCGGACAATTCTTTTCTGATTGCCAGCAGATCCTGTATAATTTCACGGCTCGATTTGGTACAATTTTCATGAAATAAGGGATCTGCCTCTGCCCTATAGGGAGTAAAAATGGGATTTTCTTCGTTTAAAATTCGCCGGATGCGGCTAATAAAAGAATGCTGATAGGTTTGCAGGTGAACTATAATTTCGAAAAGGGACCACTTCGCGGGATATAGCTGTAACCGAATCTGCTCGTCAGATAAGCCATTCAAAATATCCAACAAACATTTATGCTGATACTGTAATCGGGTTGCAATGGAAGAAGGCATTTGCATTTCAGTCAGATATTTTTTCTTTACTCATTACTCCACACTTTTGTTCCTTCGGAACAATTAGCACAGATATCTATATTTTTTCTTCCTTTTAATATTTGTGTTCTGAACCTGGTGTATTCCCCGTTTTTCCAAATTTCCTTAAACGAATTTTCTTTCAGGTTGCCCAGCCTGTGTTGAGCATCTTTATCAAAACAACATGGCGCTACCAGACCATCCCATGTAATGACGGGATCATGCCAGAGCCGCCAGCATTGATTAGAAAGCTTTCCTTTAAATTCAGTACCGTTTTTAGTTTTCCTGTACCGGCTAAATTTATCTATGGTCGGTATCAGCTTATTAGGATCATTTTCATAATCATAAATCTGTGCGGTCTTAAACCATACGTCATCCACACCAATTTCTTTTCCTAACTTTTTTATATCTTCTATCTGGTGCTCGTTGTGCCTGACTACCAAAAATTGAAAAACAATAAACGGCGTTTTGCTCTTTAATTCTTTTTTCCATTTAACCATATTTCTTGCTCCCTCTATTACTTTTTCCAGTTTGCCTCCAACGCGATATTGCTGGTAGGTTTCCTGGGTGGTGCCATCGATTGAAATTATCAGCCGATCCAGGCCGCTTTCAACGGTTCGTTTGGCATTTTCATCAGACAAATAATGGGCATTGGTGGAGGTGGCAGTATAAATTTTTTTATCAGATGCATACCTGACCATGTCCAGGAAGGAAGGATTAAGGTAAGGTTCACCCTGGAAATAAAATACCAGGTATAAAAGGTCCTTATATAACTGATCCATGGTATCCCGAAAGAAATCTTTTTGAAGCATTCCGGTTGGTCGGGTAAAGGACCTTAAACCGCTTGGACATTCCGGGCAGCGAAGGTTGCAGGATGTAGTGGGCTCGAATGATATAGATACCGGATACCCCCATTGTACAGGTTTATTGGTCCATTTACTAATATAAAAACTGCTTAAGACTTTTACTCCGTTCAAAAAGCGCCGAAAGCTGAGCTTTGATAAAAGATTAATGGTATCGTTGATGTTGTATCCTGGCATGGACGGCAAAGGTACATTCTGTACCGTTGATTTGA
The DNA here is from genome assembly GCA_051306075.1 of Chitinophagaceae bacterium. GTDB lineage: Bacteria > Bacteroidota > Bacteroidia > Chitinophagales > Chitinophagaceae > Terrimonas_B. Next base: position 2,852 of record JBPPMM010000219.1, on the reverse strand, counting down.
ATGGTTGATAAAATAACATGAGAATACAAGCGGCCATTGCAATTTGTTTCCCGGTATAAAAAACAAAAAGCCCGGCCATAGGGTAAGCCGGGACTTTGTTATCCTCCATCCTTTTTACATGTCCAATCAGCCGTTTAATATTTTTGAACCCTTCAGATATTTTGGCGAGGGATGGTATATGAAGAGGCAACTGCCATTTTTGATTGTATTGATCAGGGATTTACTATCTTCTTCAGGAATAGCGGGACACCCAAAACTTCTACCCATATATGAGCTGTGCCTCTTCCAATCATTTCCTATATAATCTGCACCGTGAACTACTATGTTTCGCCGGTTTGCTTTATCATTATACCCTGCCTCCAGGCCTGCTACCCTCATCGACAAACCATGCTCCCCATAATAAGTGTTCTTAGTTAAATAAAAACCCAGGCTGCTTTGATATGATTCCGGTTTGTTAGAAAATCGGGTAGCGTATTCACCTCCGGAATTACGCCCATGCGCCACATATGTATTTAAAATAATTTCATTGTTAGAAAGATCAATGAGGTATAACCGCTTATTGTTTGAAGATTGACTGAAATCACAAATAGTTAAGTACGCCTGCTGATCGATGATTCCTTTTTTAAGTAATTGACGATAGCCTTTAAAACCTGTTTCAAAAGCCTGAAGAGATAAGCCTTTTTGTTTTAATTGTAGCGAAGAATATAATAAGAAGATCTCCTTTTTGGAAGGATTTTTCCCTGGAAGTCCTGCTTTTACTACCGGTATGAAGGAAGAAGTAAGCGTTTTTTCAATTGCCGGTTGAGGCAACCAGGATACACCGGGCAATACTAATAATAAACAATAAACAACGAGTGTTAACTGGCTTTTCAAGGGTACGGATTTTTTTACAAAATAGTAAACGCTGCTTGCGGCGAAAATAGTATTGGCTTTTTATAATTAAATGCGTAAAAGTATAGTTTCATGGTAAGCGCAGAAAATTTACTAAACCTGACGAATTTTACTCAAAGAAAAAGTACTCGCGGAAAAGGGGTTAATGCGTTTTTTTTAAATGTAATAAATCATTAATAAGCCATCTTCCCTCACACTTTTATTATTTTCCAATTACCATTTTTGCACAGGATAAACCTTAAATGGTGACTGCTGTTTCTTCACCAACCTGGCGGTCCACAACTGCAACACGGATTACATACACATTTCAAACATCATGAGAATAACAAGCATCAACACTGCTTCACCAATGCAGCCTTAGGTATAATTCATCTCCTCTCCACGAAATACCTTAAACAGGATGGATGACGTAGGTTACAATTCCCCAAACGATGAAATCAGTAAACTCGGCAAGATTGATATTTTTAAACCTGCCATTTTCGGGTACAAGGAAAGCAGATGAAAAATTCTTATGAAACCTCCGCACTAATAATTCGCCGTTGAGAATGGCTACTATTATTTTCCCATTGGTCAGTTTTAAAGAGCGGTCAATTATTAATATATCGTTATCAAAAATACCGGCTTCAGACATAGCATCACCTTTCATCCTGAAAAAAAAGGTTGCCTGTTTGTTTTTAATAAGCTTTTCATTCAGATCAATATCCCTTTCCATCAAATTACCGGCACCATTAAAAGTAGCTTCATTGATTGATTTCACTTGCTTCTGAGAAAAGGGCCCTGAGTCTATATGTGCTGAGCTGTTAAATTCCTGATCATTCATAATAAAAAGATTTTTTCGCCGCTAATATATTTAGTAAATTTATGCTAATAAATTGGGTATTTATTTTTTTTAGAAAGAAAACAAGAAAATTATGCAAGTATCAAATATCACTTTGCCTGGTTATAAGGAATTTGAGTATTTGCTGGTGCTGGAGCCGCATCAGGAATTACGAAACAGAATAAAGCAGGTAAAAAAAGAATTTCATATAAAATATAAAACAGCAGGCCCGGGAGGTGAACCGCAGATACCCCTCGTCCATTTTGTTCAGTATGAAATGATGGAGGAGCGGATAATCAACCGGCTCCGGACACTGGCCATGGGTTTCCCTCCATTTAAATCAGAATTGAAAGATTTCGGAAGTTTTCCCACTCATACATTATTTATAAATGTTACTTCTATATTACCTGTACAACGTTTGGTAAAATTGATACGAACAGAAGCGCAGCGATTGATGAAAATGAATGATGAAAACAAACCTCATTTTCTGCTGGAGCCTCACCTGACTATTGCTTCAAAATTGAAACCATGGCAATATGAAAAAGGCTGGCTTGAATACAGTAATAAGAATTTTACCGGAAGATTTATTGCTGAATACATGTTGTTACTTAAGCGGCCGGCTGGCGAAATAAAATACCAGGCAGTCTGTAGGTTTGAATTCCTTAATATGCCAGTGACAACTAAACAAGGAGATTTATTCAGCTAGATTAATCTTCTAAAAAATATAGAAAAGATACGGGTGAAAGCTGATGGTGTGCGGAACCAAGGAGAATATTGAGCAAAACTTAGTATATCATATTGTTGCTGTGGCGCTCTTTGTTCTCCCTTTTCTTTCATTCCGGAAGAACGTAAGTTAATAAATACAAATGCGATGTCTGAAAAACTACAACAAGATCATTATAAGGTTACCCCAAAAAAACACGGCGACATTAACTTTGATCCTATGGGGATAGGTGAAGAGGGATCCGAACAGTACCTGGCAGGACGTGGAGCCCAATTCAATACAAAAAATCGTTTCCTAAAAAATGAGAACAGCCGGGAACATATAGAAGGTATTGATGACTGGAGTGAAGAAAATGGTCCTACCCAATACCTGGAACAAGAATCAAAAACAATCGTTAATAAAGTAGAAAGTCCTGATGTA
>JBPPMM010000211.1:0-18804 GCA_051306075.1 Chitinophagaceae bacterium | reverse complement strand
CCGTAAAAGCAGTATCGCCTTTTTCAATTGTGGTTCCGGAAATTAGCTTCCAGGTACCTTGAATTTTATTAACCGAACCAACATTGCCGCTATCTGAACCGGCACAAGAAAAAAGAATGATGGCAAATAGTGCAGCTGCCAGATTCCTGCTCCAATTTTTTGTTTTTATGTTCATTGAATTTAAAATTTATGAGATCCTGTTTTATAAATATTTAATACGGGCAAGATAATAATTTGTCGGTGCTGTTTTAATTTTTAATTAACCGGGAAATAATGTGTACTCTTTTTTGAGATTTATCGATTCGGATTTAGCAGGCCTATGTGCAAAGCTTTTTTTGAATTCCCTTCCCAAAAAGGTTAAATTCACAATAAACTAATTATTATGAAAAAGACTTCAGCCCTTTCAGCAGTTTTTTTCGGCGCATTCATCCTCCTTCTCTCCTGCTCAAAAAATGCAAAAGATAGTTTTTCACGCCCTGATTCAGCCGTTCCTGATAGAATAATAAATGCCAGTATAGTCCAGGGGCAATCCTATATTCTAACCATATCCACCTCTGGCGAAGCAACCATCAGTAAACAGGCCTCTCATTTCCTGGTCAGTGAAACAGGTATTGATGAAAAAAATGGGGCACTCATTTATAAGTATATTCCTGCTGCGGGCTTTATTGGTACCGATGAAGTTTCTTTATCGCACCGGACTGAAATTTATAAAAGCGGCAATGGGTGCAATTATGGTGGTGATAGCAGGAGCAGTTATGCTTCATCTATTGCCATAAAAATCAATGTTGGAAAGTAGCACTTGTCCTGTTTTTTTATAAAGTTGTAATAAGGGACTTAATTTTCTATTGCCTTGTTATTGAAAAGCAATGTATTGGTTTGAGGAATATTAGTATGAACTACCCTCATACCATAATCCCTTTCAAAGGGTTCCCCTGCTCTTACTCCAGGAAATTTATCTTTTATTGAGTTCCACTATACATCAATGATACCGATTTCCAAATAAAATTCCATCTGACCAAAATCTTACCTTCTCAGCCATTACTTTTTTAAATAAGCACAGGGTACATTTTGGGGAACATAGCCAATACTGTACCGGTGTCGTAAAAGGGTGGTTATTATTTTTGAAATCGTTTTATCATCTCTGTGCATCTGCGGAAGAAGTCCCATCATGGCATAACTAATGGGGTTAACAGAAGGTATCAGGGTTTCCCATTCATATCCTTTGCCCCATAGCAGGCCCGCAACGGTTAATTCAAGGTTCGCTTCATGAGAAAGTAAAAAATCAAGCATGGCTGCAGAATTATTGGAATTTTGATTGACCGTATGAAAGATCGGGGTTTGTCCGCCAAAACCATTTTCATCAATTCCGGCTATGGCATTTACATCAGCCCCATGCTTTACCAGTACTTCAGCGCAGGATACATGATTAAATTCAGCGCAGATATGTAAAAGAGTAGCCTCCAGCAAAGGGGTATAGGCACAGCGGAGTGAATACTTTTTTAAGAATGCCACGGGTTTATCATTCAATTGTTGATCCAGCCATGCTGCGTCATCGGATAAAACAGCCAGTAGTATTTTATCGGCAAACTCCAAACCGTGTTCAATAAAAGTTTTTACACAATCCTTAAAGCGGGGACTCCTTGTATATTCACTGGTCAACTCATAAATCAGGGGCTGTCCTCTGAAATGACCATTAGGGTCAATGCCCTGAGCTAAACATTTTCTTATACCTTCTGGTGAATGAAGTTCTATTTGTATTACCAGGTCTTGCAAGTTGTCCATAAAATCGTTTTGGCAAAAAATGGTTTACCCCATTGCAGCTACCGTTCAAAAATACTCAATGAAATGTTGCAGAAAGTTAATAAAATAATTTGTACACTTAGAAGCTGTTTGAATTAATAAAAATAAAATGATTATACATTAATCAATTATTACCCGGATTGTAAAGATGCTTCACAAAGTGAAGCATACAGATTTATCTGTGGCTAAATAAATAATTCAATTAGCTACTTAAACCTTGACTTGTTGGAGAGTTTTTTAACCTTCGCCCGGGATCAGCTTCCCTGAGTTTTTGTTACGGTATTTACTATACATTCCTTAATCCATGAATGAACAGTTTTTTGGGTATTAAAAAAATTATCCATATCGGAATTTTTATTTTTGAGGAAAGAATTAAGAAACTCTTTTGTCAAAAGCATGATAGTTTCATATCCATTGCCGGGATCCACCGTTGTTTTGCCCATAATACCAGGTACAATCTTATAGAGTAAACCGAATGAAGTAAAATGTCCATGCTCCATATTTTTCATAGCACATAAAAACCTGTTTGAATTCCTTATACTGTCAAACCATTTAAGATCAGTATAGCTATCGGTGGGATTGTACAGGTGAAGTACAGGGGCCGTGATTAGTTGAGAATCATACCAGGGCTGCTTATTTAATAGTTGTGCTCCAAATGCAGAACCAATCCCTCCATCAAAGCTTATTATTGCTTTGATATTTTTATTTCTCAGCGCTAATGCTGCGGCCGATTGCCCGCCGAAACTAAAACCGATTACAGCTGCAGTACCGGCCAAAAATGGAAACTCGTTTTGCACAACTTTTAATGCAAACTCATAATCCCTTACCTGTGATTCCAAACCTTTTCCTTCATAATCCAATTCATAAGTTGTTGTTCCTTTTACGGGTACCTGCATAACTATATAACCATTTCCTGCAAGATATTCTCCCAGGTAAGCATGATCGGCAGCAAAACCGTGTACTATCATCACCAGAGGGTATTTTTTAATGAGCCATTTTGCATGCTGGGATGCCTGCGTAGGAATTTGGCTATCAAGAAAAGCAATGATTTTTTTCTTGTCAGCGCCAAGTGAAGCCGGCCATTCAAAATATTTATCTACCCCTTTTTGTTCCGGATTTTTATTGACCAAAGCGGTATCTAATTCTTTGCCTGCCAATTTTACGTAATCAGCAAAAACATTTCGCCTTGTATCGCCTATTGATGGATACCAAATATTTACCTGGATTATTCTTCCTTTATCGGTAGCGGGTTGTTCCTGCACAGCTGGTCTTGAAATATCATATCGGGTAAGTGAAATAAAGCCGGGCTTTAAATTACCTGGTTTCAATTTTGCAATTTGGCCAAACGAATAATGACTAATAAACAGAATAGCAAAGAATATATTTTTCATAATCATTGTTACAAAGATCAATAGGTAATATAAGTTTCACACGGAAAACAATTTCCCCGGATAAATAAATTTAAAGTTAGTTGTAATTATAAACGAAACTTAGAAGCTGGCTCATTTTCGTTCAGAGTTCGGGAGAGAATAATCATGATACAATAGGAATATTATGTACTTGCCGTAATAACGGAGGCCGAATACTTACTCACGGTATCGGGGCCGGGTAAAATGACGAATAAAGTTGGCCGTATTTCTATTCAATAATTATCGGTTTTGTTGTTGTAAATCTGCAAAAAAATGAAGCTTATACATGAATTTGAATTATCAGTATTATTGATTACTTATGTAGTTGTTTTGTGCATTGATCAATTCCATCTCAGTATTATTATGAAATCAAAAAAATCTTGGTTAATTGCCATTATTTATCAAAAATCGTTTTGTATTTTATTTTTATTTATCATATCCTGCAACAAGGATATGTCAGATTCAGAAGCAGACAGGATTAAAGAAATTGTCAGCTTTTCACTTAAACGGAACAATGGGATAGCTTTTGATACTTCCGAAGTGAAAGTAACCTTCAAACCGGATACCATAATGATCCTACTGCCGGCAGGTACAACTATCACTAACCTGATTCCTGAGATCGTTATTAAAGGACAAAGTATTCAACCAGCAAGCGGAGTGGCTCAGAATTTTGAATTGCCGGTACGCTATACTGTCGTTGGCCAGGATGGGAGTACAAAAGAATATGTTGTGATCGTTACTTTTGGCCCATTGTCAGGTAGTATATTTTTTGGGAGCAGTGATAATAATTTTTATGCCCTGGATATAAAAACGGGCTTTTTAAAATGGAAATTTTCCGGCACCCATAGTTTTGCGTACTCCAGTGCAACATATAAAGAAGGGATCGTTTATGTTGGAGGTATTGATAGCTATGTTTATGCCTTCAATGCTACCAACGGAACTATTATATGGCGCTATAAGGCAGGCGACACAGGAATTGAATCCGATGCAGTAATAGTTGACAGCACGGTATATGTAGGCAGTAATGATGATAACCTGTATGCAATCAACGCCGCAGATGGAACATTGAGATGGAAATTTACAACAGGTGCCAATGTAAGCGCAAGCCCTTTAGTATGGAATGGTGTTGTATATTTTGGCAGCTCCGACAATAAATTATATGCATTAAATGCTACTACCGGCAGTTTGATCTGGCAGTATCGAACAGGTGCCATGATCAACCAATCCGGTCCCTGCCTGGTGAATGGTATTATTTATGTTGGAAGCAGGGATGCATATTTACATGCTGTTGATGCGATAACGGGGATTCAAAAATGGAAATATTCAACCAATGGTATTTCACTGGAACAATCGAGCCCAACTGTGGCGGATGGAATTGTTTATATCGGGGGATGGTATGATATTGCTACGTTTACCTCCAAAGGAAGTGTTTACGCTATTAACGCGGGTACCGGCATTCTGTTATGGGAAGGATTAGCCAACAAAGCTTTTTCATCAAGCCCGTTTATTAGAAACGGCAGATTATTCATAGGTTGTGATGATGGGTACATTAATGCACTGAACATATCAAATGGTTCATTGCTTTGGCAAAAGAAAATATTGCCCAACAGTTCAAGTCCTGTTGAAGCGAATGGGATAGTATATATTGGCGGTGGTGGCACACGATATTATTACGCACTTGATGCTGCTACAGGCGATGAAGTATGGAAGTTCCCGTTACCAAATGGTTTAATGGCATCAAGCCCTCTCCTACTTGATGATTCCGGGATAATTGGTTATTCTGGTGATTCAGGAGTAAAGCAATAACTATATTAACCAAATATCCTTCGGTGATAATGATAAGACTATCGGATCCCCAACTGCAAATTCATTTTTGTTTGCTTTTATCCTGATCAACTGTTGAGCAACCAATACATCAAGTACATAATAACTGCCAAAGTACAACCTGGTTTGTACAGTTCCCCTAATGGAAATATTACCCTCTTCAACAATGTAAAAATGTTCTGGCCTGACAAGTAATTGTTTTCCGTTTATGACAATTCCTGGTATGGCTGACAAAATGGAAGAGTTGTTTGAACTGATTAAATTATAGTCGCCGAAAAGACCCGCGCAATATTCGTTTACCGGCTGATTATAGATTTGTTCAGGTGTTCCGCGTTGAATAATAACTCCATCCTTCATTACCAGTATTTCATCAGCCCAGGAAAGAGTATCTGCAGCATCATGCAAAACCATAATACAGGATATTCTTAAATTATTGCCAAGCTCCCTGATTACAGCCATCATTGTTTTCTTGTGCACCAGGTCAAGATTAGAAAAAGGTTCATCAAGCAATAATAACCCGGGCTTTGAAATTAATGTCCGGGCAAGTACAATGCGCTGTCTCTCTCCTCCCGAAAGTTGGTTTGTTTTTCTTTTTAGCAAATGGTCAACCCGGCACACATTAAAAATCCGGCTGGCTTCCTCAACCGTTAGTTTGTTAGCAGATTCCAACTCTTCCTCCACTCGGTAATTGTTGCGCAATTCAAAATGCTGACTCAGGTATGCAATCCGGGCATGACCGGGCAACAATTTTTCAAAAGGACCAGCTACCCTTTCATTTTCAAATTTGATTTCACCTGCATCTGGTTGCACCAAACCGGCAATCATTTTCAGCAGGGTGGACTTGCCTGATCCTGTTTCGCCTGCAATGGCTATTTTTTGAAAGGGGTTTTGAGCGAAGGTTATATCATCTACCGTAAATATTCCATTTTCCTTTTTGCTGATACCTGTTACATTTAACATTGCCATACACGGAAATAAAAGCTGTTAATTACTACTTTACTTACTTTCATTTTCAAGCAGTTTAAAATAAGAGACGACAAAACGCTGTCCTGCAATTTCACCCTGAACTTCTGCTTTATTTATTGCTTCGCAAAATCCATCACCCGCATGGGCATTACCATGGTCGTCTATGCCAGTACCATCCACAAAATAAGATTTATCATTAAAACGAACTGCCAGGTCACAACTCTTTCCGTCCAGTCCCAACCGGCATTGACCACATGCTGCCTCAACAATATGTATTTTTTTTGAGGGGTCGGGAGTGTTGATACTTAAATCTTTTATTTGAATTTTAAAAAAATCCCAGGCGTATAAGTAAACATCAATATCGTTTGGATAATCATGTTTTCCTCCAATTACTTTTAATAATCTTATTTCAGGTTTATTTTCTTTTTTGAATGAGTAGGATTCGATTATTTTATTATCGGAAGGATCCAGATCAGGTAAATATTCCTTTACCGGATCGCCACTATATCCCGCCAGTTTAGCCCAATAATTAAATGTACTATCCGTACTGCGCACCACGCCGAAGCTATTATTATTCACAAACATTTCCCCGCCTTCATAAGGATTCACCGGATCAAGTGTACCATTTATAATGAGTACGGGTAATGATCTTTTTGCTTCTGTACAATCAAAAGAGGAACTATCCGGCAGGTTGGCAATTAAAGCAGCAATGGCCGTTATTTTATCCGGCATTGTTAGTCCCAGCTTATAAGCCATATGCCCTCCTCCTGAAACACCCGCCGCAAAAACTTTTTTATCATCGATGTGATAGCGGTTTTTGAAATAATTTATCATTTCCCGGAAGAAAGCATTTTCATCAATATTTTCTGTATTAGCTAGTGCGGTTGAATATTTTCTGCATTCATTCCAATAATTTTTATATCCATCAGGATAAACGATCAGCAAGTTTTCCTTTTGTGCTATCGCTTCCAATTTACCTGCTGATTTTTTTATTCCCAAACCATTACCACCCGAACCATGCATGATAAACATTAAACTTCCTTTATTTAATGGGCTACCTGGTTGGGTAAAATGAAAAGTTCTGTAATTGTTCGCAATCAAAAGAGAGTCTGTTATTACCTGGCCATTAGTTATAAAGGTGAACACTAATGCAGCACCTAAAACAAAGGATTTATATATGCTGCCGGACTGCAGGTATTGATCGAAGGTCATTATTCAGAATTTAATTTAATGGCCATATAACTTTAATTATCTCTAATAAAATACGGTATATAATGCCACCAAAATGCCTACTATAATAGTGGATGCTACTATAAAACCTGGAGAGCAACGAAACATCTTAGTATCAATTTCCAGGGCTTTGGGGTTTTTCTTACTCTTGGGATCGGCAAGACTGATGACGATCATCAATACCATTAGAATAATAAAAACAAGGGTCATCCTGTCCATAAAAGGAATATCCGGAATAAATCCGTTTGTCCAGCCTGGAATAAACTTCAGGACTGTGGATAGAGGTATTGTTAATATGGCAGATACCAAAGCTGCACCTGCGGTGGTTCGTTTCCAGAAAAATCCCAAAAGAAAAATAGATAATACTCCCGGTGAAATAAATCCTACATATTCCTGTACAAACTGGTATGCCTGGTCAAGGTTTCTTAAAGCAGGAGCTATCAGGCAAGCGAGTAAAATGGAAATAATGACGGTAATACGTCCCGTGATGACTAATTTTTTTTCAGATGCATTTTTATTAAAAAACTTTTTATAAATATCCAGGGAGAAAATAGTCGAAATGCTATTGGCCTTTCCCGCAAGGGAAGCCACAATAGCAGCAGTTAGTGCGGCAAACGCAAGTCCCTTCAAACCATTGGGCAGCAAATTCATTAGTGTAGGGTATGAATGATCTGGCTTAACGATGCCATTTATATCCGTCATTTCCTGTTGAAACATACCTTGCTGATACATGACGTACATTGTAATACCCGGAATGACAACAATAAGCGGTATAAGCAATTTTAAAAATGCCGCAAAGAGAATTCCTTTACGTGCTGTAGGAAGACTGGCACCCAGTGCACGTTGTGTGATGTATTGATTGCAGCCCCAGTAATTCAGATTGTTGATCCACATACCTCCAACCAAAACTGATAACCCGGGCAGATCAGTATAATAAGGGTTTGTTTTATCAAATATCATATGAAAATGAGAAGGAGCTTTTTCAGTGATTACCGCCAGACCTTTTAAAATATCTTTTCCATATCCAAATTTTTCAGCAACAAGAGAAAGAGCCAGGTAGCAGGTGACAAGGCCTCCCAGGATCAATACTAAAACCTGGATCACATCGGTATACCCGATCACCTTCATACCACCCAAAGTAACTACTATTGCAAAAATTCCCAGGCCTGCCATACACCATCCAAAGCTGATGCCTGAAATAGAATTAATAGCCAGGGCGCCCAGATAAATAATGGAGGTTAGATTAACCAATACATAAACCAATAACCAAAAAACAGCCATCACGGTAGCAACGGTATCATTATATCGCTGCGCCAGGAATTGCGGCATCGTAAAAATCTTATTCTTCAGGTATATAGGAATAAAAAAGACGGCTACAATAATAAGGGTAGCGGCGGCCATCCATTCATAACTGGAAATGGCAAGCCCCAAAGCAAAGCCCGAGCCCGACATACCGATAAAATGTTCCGCAGAAATATTTGAAGCAATCAGCGAGGCGCCTATTGCCCACCAGGTGAGGGAACCTTCTGCAAGAAAGAAATCTTTGGAGTCCATCTCCTTTGATTTTTTTTTATGGTAGATCCAATAACCATAACCTACCACTACAATAAAATAAATAAAGAAGACGATATAATCCGGAAAGTTGAGATGATTCATATAGCCTGTTGTAAAAATGTAAATAAAGGAAAAGATAAAGCAAAAAATAATACAAGATTGATGAGATAAAAAAGTTATCTCTTCTTATATCCGTTTCGCAGCATGAAATAAATAATACAAAGGGATAAATCAGCTTTAAATAAAAGGGAAAATTTTTCTATGGGTTCCGAATGATGCTGATATTTAGTAATCCTGTTTTTCTCTGAATATAGATGAAGAAACTTTAAGCTTCAGGAAAAAAATTTAACCCGCAAACAGAAGAAAAGAAAACATTAATAGTATTTACAATTATCCTCACGATCAGATTGGACACACCGGATAATTATTGCGTGAAGTATATTCAGGGAATTTAGGACTGGGCCCTTGCTTATTCTTCCCCATGAAATTCATGACCCAGCTTATCTCTTTTTGTTTGAAGATATTTTTCGTTGTGTGGGTTTGATAGCGCTATGATAGGAATATTTTCGACGATCTCTAATCCGTATCCAATAAGTCCCACCCTTTTTTTGGGATTGTTACTCATCAACCGAAGTTTACTTATTCCTAAGTAGCGTAATATTTGAGCACCCACTCCATAGTCCCGCTGATCCATTTGAAAACCCATATGCAGATTTGCTTCCACGGTGTCCATTCCTCCCTCCTGTAACCGGTACGCCTTCAGTTTATTTAACAACCCGATTCCCCGCCCTTCCTGGTTCATATATAATATAACACCCTTCCCTTCATTTTCTACCATTTGCATGGCCTTATGCAACTGCTCCCCACAATCGCAGCGAAGTGATCCCAGTATATCACCGGTGAAACAAGATGAATGTACTCTTACTAAAACGGCTTCATCTTTTTCCCACTCTCCTTTAATAAGGGCGAGGTGCTCATTTGTTGAGTTTTTTTCTTTAAAGGCAACCAATTTGAAATGTCCATTCTGCGTAGGCATATCAACTCTCACGATCTCTTCAATCAGTGAATCTCTTTTGATACGGTATTCAATCAAATCTTTTATTGAAATGATCTTAAAATCAAACTTGTTTGCTACTTCAATTAGTTCCGGCAAGCGGGCCATACTGCCATCATCATTCATGATCTCTACCAATACACCTCCATATGGTGGAGGAAAACCCGCAAGCCGTGCCAGGTCAACTGCCGCTTCCGTATGACCCGCCCTTCTCAAAACACCTCCCCGCTTTGCTCTTAATGGAAATATATGTCCGGGGCGGCCCAAATTGTTGGGATTGGTAAATGGATCAATCAGGGCCTGGATGGTCCTGGCCCTGTCATGAGCTGAAATTCCTGTTGTACATCCATTTCCCAGCAGATCCACAGAAACAGTAAAAGCTGTTTCATGAAGAGCGGTATTATTACTGACCATTAATTCAAGTCCCAGTTCATCACAATGTTCTTCAGGCAGTGGAACACATATTAGTCCACGGCCATGTTTTGACATAAAGTTTACGATCTCGGGGGTTATTGAAGCTGCTGCCGCTATAAAATCTCCTTCGTTTTCACGATCCTCGTCATCAACCGCTATTACCATTTTTCCTTCCCGTATATCCTTAATGGCTTCCTCAATTGAATGAAACATATTTTACTATTTAAGCGCAAAGTTAAGTACAAATAAAGCCCTGAAAAAGAGGCATAAGGCAGCAATAAGTCTACTTTTCCTGTCTTTTAGAGATAGCGGGAATAATAATTTGTTAACAGTTTGCCTACTATTCAAAGAGGATTTACCCTTTCTTTGCAACAACAATCACGAAAACTAAACTAATATGCTTAAGAGAATTTTACTCATGGCTATATGCTCAATTATAGCCGCAACATTTACACGAGCACAGGTAACAACAAGTAGCATTTCGGGAAATGTAAAAAAAGCCGGGGCAGATGTTTTGGTCGGTGCTTCAGTGAAGGCAGTACACATACCTTCCGGTACTACTTATTCCACCCAAACCAGGGGAAATGGCCTGTATAATATCGTAAATATGATCCCGGGTGGGCCATATAAAGTGGAAATCACTTTCGTAGGATTTTCCCCCTTCACCGAGGAGAATTTTGCTCTTCCTTTGGGCGAAAATATCCGGATCGATGCTGAATTGATAAGTACAGAAGCAACCCTTTCAAATATTGTGGTAACAACCGCTGCCGGTGGAAGTTCAAGAAGAAAAACCGGGGCATCTACATCCATTAGTAAGGAACAAATAGCAAGTCTTCCTACTTTAAACAGGAGCCTGTCGGATTTTACCCGTTTAACGCCTCAGGCCAATGGAAATTCTTTTGGCGGTGTCAGTAATCGTTTTAATAATATCACAATTGACGGAGCAGTCAATAATGATGTTTTCGGCCTTTCCGGTTCAGGCACACCGGGAGGCCAGGCTTCTACAACCCCAATTTCGTTGGATGCCATCCAGGAAATACAGGTTGTATTAGCACCTTACGATGTTTCCTATGGAAATTTTACCGGTGGCGGTGTAAACGCTGTTACCCGCTCCGGAACTAATAATGTTGAAGGTTCTATATATTATTTTTTAAGAAATCAAAACACAATTGGTAAGGATCCTATCAGCCGGATAAAAACAGCCAATTTCAGTGATAAGCAATATGGATTTCGCATTGGTGCACCAATAGTTAAAAACAAACTATTCATATTTGTGAATGGGGAGATGGCGCGGAGAACAGCACCAACCATTTTTAATGCAGACGAAACAGGAGCTTTACTGACTGGCGTCGAAGCCCAGGACCTGGCTTCCAATCTACAAACCCGTTATCAATACGATGTGGGTACCGCCAGGGCCTTTGATGCGGAAACGCAAAGTGACAAATTGTTTGGACGAATTGACTGGAACCTCTCGGAGAAGCATCGTTTAACTATTCGCCATAATTACATAAAAGCCTATGATGACAATATATCACGCAGTGGTACATTTTTTCGATTTGGAAACAATACGTACCGGTTTAATAATGAACAAAACATTACCGTTGCAGAGTTGAGAAGCCGATTCAGCAACAAATTGTCCAATAACCTGATTTTAAGTATGCATCGCATCAGGGATTTCAGAACAACATATGGCGAATTGTTCCCTTCCATTGAAATCACAAAAGGCTCCGGAACTATTGTATTGGGTTCTGAAAGAAGCTCAACAGCGAATGAATTGGACCAGGATATTTTTGAGGTAACAAACAACCTTAAAATTTTTAAAGGCAAGCACACTTTTACTATAGGAACACACAATGAATTCTTTCAGTTCAGAAATTTGTTTATAAACAACTTTAACGGCCGCTGGCGTTTTGCCAGTCTTAATGATTTTTACACCAATCAACCCCGCCAGTTTGATGTAACATTTTCTGGTAATAAGTCCGCTGATCCAAGACCTTCAGCTGAATTTAAAGCCGCACAGTTAGGATTTTATATTCAGGATGAAATCCAGGTAAATACTCAATTCCGTTTATCTGCCGGTTTGCGTGTTGATGTTCCTGTATTAAGTACCAAACCTGCCAATAACCCAATTGTTGAAACCGCATTTGGAAATGAATTTAAGACAAGCAATACTCCAAGCGGTCAGTTACTTTGGGCTCCCCGGGTAGGATTTAATTATGATGTGGCAGGTGACAGAAGCCTGATCGTTCGCGGTGGTATTGGTGTCTTCAGTGGACGGGTACCTTTTGTATGGATTTCAAATCAATTTTCAAACACCGGCCTGTTGTTAAAAACGACAAGTCAAACAGACAATACACCCACAGCCGCACCATTTGACGTAAACAGCGGAAACGGATTTGAACCCGACGTAAATAAGCAAAGTGATATTGGATCAGCAGGCAATTCATTTGAGATTAACCTGATGGATAAAAATTTCAAATTACCACAGGTAATGCGAGTCAATTTGGGTATGGATTATAAGTTGCCGGGCGGACTTAATTTCACCATTGATGCCTTATATTCTAAAACCATCAATAATGTTTTCTACCAGGATATCAACTTAACTGCCCCGGTAGGAGTAGTAAATCCTGCCTACAATAATGGCTTTGACAAGCGTATTGCTTTTGCCGGTTCGTCAGGTGCCCGCAGAAAAAATGGTTCAATTACAAATGCTATCCTGATTTCAAACACTAATAAAGGATATACTTATAATGTAGGCTTCACTTTAAATAAAACGATGAAAAACCTCTTTGCCCAGGTAGCCTATAACCATAATGGAGCAACAGATGTTAATAGTGGTGCAAGTTCTACAGCACTCTCTCAATGGGAATTTGTGCAGGTGGTTGGAGATCCGAATAATCCCGGCCTGGCTAATTCAAACTATATGCTGAAGCACCGGATTACCGGAGCCGTTTCTTACTCATTTCATTATGCAAAGATATTTAAGACATCTATTGGCTTATTTTATAATGGAAATTCCGGCTCAGTTTTCACTTATTTAGTCAATGGTGATTTAAATAGTGATGGCCGTTTTGGAAACGATTTATTATATGTTCCAGCTAATCAGAGCCAGATCAAATTTGTAGACCAGGTAAATAGTTCCAATACCACAGTCGTTCAAACAGCCGCGCAGCAAGCAGCCTTGTTTGAGTCTTTTATAAATAATGACAAATATCTTTCGAAGCAGAAGGGTTCTTACGCAGAGAGAAACGGAAGTAGCACGCCTTGGGAACACGTAATCGATGCAAGGCTGACACAGGATTTCATTATTATGACAGGTAGCAAAAAGCATGACCTCCAGTTTACGTTTGATGTATTTAACCTGACTAACCTGATCAATATGGATTGGGGTCGTCAATACTTTGTAAACAACCAGGCATATACTATTCTTTCTACAGTTAATAACCGGACGAGCGGTCCGGCAGCCGGTCAGGGCGTAGGTTACAATTTCACCAACCGCGATCCCTGGACTATGAACTTTGGATCAAGGTGGCAGGGCCAGGTTGGAATCCGCTATATATTTAATTAATTAAGTTTTTATAAAAGAGGCTGCCTTAAAAAGAAGACAGCCTCTTTTTTTATGCCCGTTTTTGATTAAAAATGATAAAGTTGCTGTGGATTAAAGGTCCAATACGGAGTAATTATCATTCTTCCTTCCCCTGCTTCGTACCAGGGACTTAACTTTTCATCCATTGGATTTATCACAATATGGATATCCTGGGCGGGCATATAACCCTGGGCAAGGAGAATTATTTTCTTTCCTTCCTTGTTAAAGGCTACATCAGCTACCATCATGGCGTGGCCGGGAAACCCTCCTTTAATAAAAACATTTCCGATGGAAATTTCCCGGGCGTTTATTTGCTTTAGTTGTTTTTGAAGGGAAGCAGTCCCGCAATATCCAAAAACCTGCTCCAGGTACAATTCAAAAGCTCTCTTGTTATTTCCTCCATCCCATGGATATTGTTTTCCATTATTGTTTTTAAAAACAATATCACTGTACCTTTTTTGGTCAAACAAATATTCGGCTCGTATTCTCATTACTGCATCTGCACACTGCTGAAGATCCTTTTTGCCTATTGGTAAATCCAAAATCGCAAACTGTGCCCATTGATTTTTTTTCAGGGAACCATCGTACAAATAAACGCGGTTATCTTTTTTAAGAGAAATGGCTCTTATCCATTCACCAAACGAGAAACTGTCTTGAGCAATCCTTCTGAAACCCAGAGGCAAGGGAATATTACCTATTCTATTGGGAACCTCATTTTTAGATTCTGAGTGATTCCGGGGTTTGGCTATGACACTATTTTTTATATCGCAGCTAAATATCAGAAAAGAAACCAGACAAGCGGGTATCCAAATCATGTCTTCGATTTAGACTAAGAATCCTCCATTCTATTTTTCCATAATTTTCCCGTACCAAGGCCTAAGACTTGCTCCCTGGTTGTACAACCCAATAGCTAACCCGAAATAATGTTTTCAAGTTGGGAAGCCCGATTCAAATAAAATTGTTAAAAACTTAAGAGCTATCGGCAGCAGTTATTTTAAATCAAAAGCTTTTGAAAAGCTGCCTGAGAGCACCAATTATTAATAAGTCCCACATTTTAAGTTGGCGATCCTGTAATTAATCCTGCATAATGGAGAATTAATTATCAGGCCGGGTAGTGCCAATAAGACAGCAAGTGTTTAAAATAGAGGATTAAAAAATAATTGAATTGAAATGATTGGGCTACTCAAAAAACTTCAATTAAAAATTTAAAAATTATCACCCTAGCCGACCCCTCACTTTATAAGTGGGTGATTTATTCAAAATAAAGCATTTCTAAAGCCCTGTATATTAATTTTTTTTTTCATTAGACATATTTACCAAACTAAATATTAAACAAAATACATAACAAGTTAAATTTCAGTTAACTATATGAATATTATAATAATATTACTTTATGTATTTAAAATGTAAGCGAATGCTCTATAATTTCCAA
The DNA here is from genome assembly GCA_051306075.1 of Chitinophagaceae bacterium. Lineage (GTDB taxonomy): Bacteria > Bacteroidota > Bacteroidia > Chitinophagales > Chitinophagaceae > Terrimonas_B. The sequence goes on along the minus strand of JBPPMM010000211.1, from coordinate 3,535 downwards.
AACACATTCTATGTATAAATATTAAATATACCTTTTACAACGTTAATTATTAATTATAACTAGTAAAATATGACTGATCATATACTTAGACAAGATAGAGACTTTTAAAAACAGCATTTTACCAAATAACTTAGTCATAAAATTTTCAGTAAAAATAATTTTGATTTTGTTTAGAAAACTTCTTTCACTCCTACCCTTACAGAATTGACCAAAAATTTAATGATAGGTAAAAAATGAATTAAAAATCCGGGGCAATCAGCAATTTGAAAGGGAAAATATCAGAAAATAAAAAGAAGCCAATTTGACGTATTAAAATGGTTCTTTGCCAGACCGTACCTTTAAAGGATACATTTCGTCATCATTATCATTAAATCCAGGAGTTTTGGTTAAAATTATTTTTATTGCAGTATTAAGCGCTACAATCAGTTCCCTGAAGGCCCAAAAAGTAGATAGCATTTTCTTCCATCTCTACACCGACAGCCTTAAGAAAGGCACACATAATTATATAAACGTGGATGGCAAGCAATCAAATGGGGTATGGGTTCCCTTAACCGCAAAAGAGGTACAATTTTTCTCGTCGGGTTGTAAATTTTCGGGAAATGAGTTGATTATTCCTTCGGATTTTGCAGGGGATAAGGTAACTGTGAAGGCAGTATTAAGGAGTAACCCGGAGACCTGGATAGAAAAAACGATCTGGATAAAGCAGCTGCCAGATCCCGAACTCCCCACGCAGGAAGAAGTAATGAAAGAATTCAGGAAAGGTTCCAAACGCAGGAAAAACTAAAAATGCCTCCCGTAAGGAGGCATTTATATTAACGCAGATTTTCATTTTTACCATTTATCAACTTCTTCCTGTGTATCGTTTTTAATATTTTCTACCTCTTCCGCGGGTTCTGCTGCTTTGGTTAACACTTCCGGCTGAGCAATTGTAACGGCTGGTTCAACCTTTAAATCTTCGGCCACTACGTCACCATTAGGCTGGTTTTCCTGACCAGAAGGTGCCTCCTGGTTATTATTATAATCATCCGGATTTTCATCGTGATTAAAGGCATCAAAATCAAAATCGGGCATCAGCTCCGTTTTTACATAGTCTACTGACTCACCCAGGGCCTTTATGAACTTATTGAAATCTTCCTTATATAAAAAGATCTTGTGCCTGTCGTATCCATTATCGTCAAAACGCTTACGGCTTTCTGTAATGGTTAGATAATAGTCGTTGCCACGGGTAGCTCTCACATCAAAAAAGTAAGTTCTTCTCTTTCCTGCACGAATCCTCTTACTATAAATACTTTCGATTTTCTTGTCGTTATTCTCGTACGCCACAATAGTTCTGTTTAGATTTTAAAAAATACTTTCCTTTTTATAAGTCACAAATATATTGATGTTTTCGAAACAGCCAAAAGAGAAGGTATATTTGTTTATTGAAGCGGGCTTATGTTTAAAACAAACTTGCTGCCCTTAAGAAAATAGAATCCCTCATCTCCTCTTTTCTTCACGTTGTTGCCGGTAATAGAGAGCAGCATAAAATCCATTAAGGGCCAGCAACTCATGGTGGGTTCCCTGCTCCACAATCATTCCATCTTCAAGCACTACTATATTGTCAAAACTAAAGAGGGAAAAAATGCGGTGGGTAATTATGATTGCTGTCTTGTTCTGAAGGTATACATTAAGGCTGGTTATTATTTCTTTCTCCGTTTTCACATCAACAGCACTCAGGCAATCATCAAAAATTACGATAGCGGGGTCTTTTATTAGTGCTCTGGCGATCGAAATTCGCTGTTTTTGTCCGCCGCTTAGTGTTACTCCCCGTTCTCCAATCATGGTATTATAACCCTCGGGAAAGCTCTTTATTTCCTTATGTATATGCGCCTGCAATGCTGCCTTTTCCACAGTAAGTAAATCTTTTAAAGCCATTCCAAAGGCAATATTATTACGTACTGTTTCGCTGAATAAAAAAACATCCTGTGGCACATAGCTTATCTGTTCCCTAAGTTTGTCGAGGCTTATATCTTTAAGGTCATGCTGATCTAATTTGATATTTCCACGAGTAGGATCATGCATCCTTAACAGCAATTGGGCAATTGTTGTTTTTCCACTACCCGTTCTGCCAACAATGGCAATCTTTTCACCTTTTTTTATCCGCAGGTTAAAATTCTTTAAGGCCTGTATACCCGTATCGCTATAAACCAGGTCAACATTTTCGAAACTAATATTACCTTCCAACTTTAAACCAGGAATGATAGCTGGTTGCTGAATGGCAGAAGATGTATCCAGGAATTCATTAATTCTTTTTTGAGAGGCTGAGGCCCGCTGGATCATGCTCGCTGTTAACCCGATGGCACTAACCGGAAAAGTCAGCATATTTATATACATAACAAATTCAACAATAGTATCTATACCAACATTATGACTTCCCCGGATATAATACAAACCCCCGATCATTATGGTAAACAAAGTGCTTAATCCAATTAAAAGGGTTATGGTTGGAAAATAAAATGCTTCAACTCTTGCCAGGCCGATCGCATTTTTTCTGTATTCTTCACTGGTCTTTGTAAAAAAACCCAACATTGCTTTTTCCTGCACAAAAGATTTAATAACCCGGATGCCGGAATAAGATTCCTGGGCATTGGTAGTAAGATCAGAAAGTGATTCCTGTATTTTCTCACTTTTCTTATGAATAGTGTTATTGACAAAATAAATTGTAAAAGCAAGGATAGGAAGCGGAGCTAAAACGTATAACGTCAGAAGCGGATCCCTTTTGTACATATAAAAAACAGCCAGTGAAATAATCGCCACCAGGTTGACAAGATACATAACCGCAGGCCCGGTAAACATTCTGACACGGCTTACATCTTCTGCTATACGGTTCATAAGGTCGCCGGTACTGTTTCTTTTATAAAATGCCGCATCCAGTTTCTGATAATGCCGGTACACTGCATTTTTTTGATCAAATTCAATATGACGGCTCATCACAATGATAGTCTGACGCATCAGAAAAAGAAAAAAACCGCGTAACAATGCAAGAACCAGGATGCTGATACCACAAAGGGCTACCACTCCTCCCATGCTATATCCGGAGGTTTCTACTTTATCGATAAAGCTTCTAACCAACAAGTCGTAATCTGGCCTGTTATCCCGCGGCCGATAACCGGGAAGGTTCAGCGATCTTTGTACAAAGTCAATTACAAACCCGGTAATCTGCGGAGTGAGAACGTTGAAATAATTCGATAAGAAAACAAACAATACCCCGATACCTAACCGGATACGATATTTCCAAAAATATTTATTTACAGCCCTTAAATGTTTCATGCCGGGGCGCAAGTTACTAAAACCGCTTTTCACGGCTCACTTTGTCTTACATTCCTGAAGAAGTCAACAAAGTAAAAAGAGACAGGGATGCTCTTTTGTTTACTTTTTTTTGCCTTTATGATTTGTTTCCATTCTCCATTGAATCCTGATTTTATAAATGTTGCAAATAACTATTCTTTAATCGGGATTATTTTCATACCCAAAGAAGTTGTAGAAATTTTCAGAT